>NZ_JBVYHB010000016.1:0-94853 GCF_056033425.1 Leisingera sp. SA32
CTCGGAGTTGGTCCGCACCTTGGGTTTTGGTGGCGCCTTCTCCTGCATCTCTTTGACATAGGCAAGGACCGCGCTGAGCCGCTTGTTCTCGGTGACGGCCGCATGGGTGACACGCTGGTCCATATCAAAGATCCTGCAGGGCAGGGCCTGGCCCTTCCAGCGCACCTCGAAGCCCCCATCTGCAAAGGCATAGGTATCAACGTATTTGCCGATAAGGGCGCGTGACAGCGCGGTCTCTTCCAGCATGATCCGCTTGCGGTCATAGGAAAATGTCAGCTGCTTGCCGACATAGCGGTTCTCGCGCCAGCACAGAACTTCCGCCAGCCGGTCCAGCTCCACATTCAACGCCCGGTGCAGGTTGTCCGGTTTGGCCGGGGCCTTCGCAAACTTGGCTTTAAAGCGGTTCTTGAAGCCTTCAAGACAGGCGTTTCCGCCATCCATGTCGGAAATCCCTGCCAGCCTCAGCTCTTTGACAAGCCGGTCCTGAAGCGTCCGGTTAGCTCGCTCAACACGGCCTTTGGCCTGAGAATTGTTGGCGCACAGGATCTCGATGTTCAGTTCATTCAGCGCGCGCCCGAACTGGGTCATGCCTGCGCCGTTCCTGGCATCGGTTTTAGCCACCCGGAACACAGTGAGCTTGTCGCTGTAGAACGCGACCGGGCGACCATGCTTCAACAGATAACTTTCCAAGGCCTCGAAGTAACTGAACGTGCTCTCAGACGTCACAAAACGCAGCTCCATCAGCGTGCTGGTGGCGTCGTCGTTGAAGACGAGCAGGGTGCAGGGATCACCCCGATCCTCGAACCAGCGGTGGTCTGACCCGTCAATCTGGATCAGCTCGCCGAAGCATTCCCGACGCAAACGCGGCTGGTGAAATGTCCGGCGTTGTTTGCGCGAGAGCCAAATGCCGTCTTCCTGCATCCACTTGCGAACCGTCTCGCGCGACACTTTGAGTCCGTGATGTTCGGCCAGCATCTCAGCGGCCAATGTCGGGCCAAAGTCTGTGTAGCTGTCTTTGATCACCGTCAGCGCATAATCGCGCTTGGCACTATGGATGCGGTTGTTCGGAGGCTTGCCGCGCGCCTTGTGCCGGATCGCTGCGGCGCCTTCGGTCCGGTACCGCTTCAGCAGCCGGAACACCTGGCGGCGCGTCAGCCCCAGCATGTTCGCTCCATTCGCAACCGTCAGCCGGCCATCGTCGACCTGCGCCAGAACCTCCACGCGATTCAGCTCGCGCTCGCTCATAATCACCCATTCCATCTCCGCTCGCCCTCGCTGCTTTATGCAAGGAGAGTGACACTTCTGCTTTGCCAATGGGTGACATTACTGCTTTGCGCGTACACTCCTAGTGCGTGGAATCAGGGTTATGGTAAATATCATATGCGGTCTCGCAGGTCGGCGTACTGCGAGGGGCAGGCGGCGGCCGGGCGACACCCGGCGCGATTCCGGCAGCATCCCCACCTCGTGGCGATTTTCCAGCGTCGGCAAACGTGTTTGGGCCGGGTTTTGGCCAAACTAGGATACTAGTCTTGACACATCGGGCGTCCATGTGACTAATTTGGACAAATGCAGCGGGTGGAGCCAGTGTGGCTGGCACCGGCGCAGAGAGTTGCGCCGCCAGGGAGGACTGGCGCGCAGCGGAAATTTACTGCCGGATCGGGAGGATTCGTCTGATCGATCGGGCCACACAGCCCGCACCGGGCATTTGTTCATTTGGGAGGACACCATGACAAATTCGTTCGACAGGTCGCGCCGCGGCTTTCTGAAAGGGGCCGCATCGGTTTCGGCACTGGCGCTTATGGCGGGCCCGGCCTTGGCAGCGGGCTATCCGACGCGCCCGGTTACCATGCTGGTGCCCTGGGGCGCGGGCGGCGGCACGGATGCCACCGGGCGGATGATCTCGGCGCTGTTGGAGCGGCGGCTTGGCCAGCCGTTCAACGTGGTGAACCGCACCGGGGGCGCCGGGGTCATCGGCCATTCGGCCATCGCCACCGCCGCCGCCGACGGCTACACGCTGGGCGTGGTCACGGTTGAAATCGCGATGATGCACCATCTGGGTCTGACCAAGCTGACGCATGAAGATTACACACCGCTGGGGCTAATGAATGCCGACAGCCCCGCGATCACCGTATCCGCGAACAGTGACTATCAGGACATTGCAAGCCTGACCGAGGCGGTGGTGAACTCGGAGCCCGGCACCTTCAAAGCCTCCGGCACCTCGCAAGGCGGCATCTGGCATCTTGCGCTGGTCGGTTGGTTGCAGTCGCTCGGGCTTGAGGGCAACCACGTGACCTGGGTGCCCTCTGAAGGGTCGGCCCCGGCGATGCAGGATCTGATTGCGGGCGGCATTGATATCGTGACCGTCTCGCTGGGCGAGACCAAGGCAATGGTCGATGCGGGCCGGGCGGTCAACCTGGCCCTGATGGGGTCCGAGCGCGCGAACAGCCACCCGGACGTGCCGACGCTGATCGAAACCGGAGCGGCGGATTTTGCCCTGGCGACCTGGCGCGGGATCTGCGGCCCCAAGGACATGCCTGAGGAGGCCGCCGAGGCCGTCGCCGCCGCCTTGGCCGACATTGCCGTTGATCCTGAATTTGTCGCGTTCATGAACGGGCGCGGTTTCAACATCACCTATCTTGACGCCGCCGCCCATGCACAGATGATGGCAGAAGCGGACAAGCAGATGGGAGACACCATGGCTGCCGCAGGTCTGATCCAACAGCCTGCCTGATTTCGCCCAATGGCGCGCGACCGGGCCTGCGGGTGCGGTCGCCTCTTTGACTGATGGGGGGACATCATGAAAGTCACCGACGCCCTTCTGGGCGGCTTTTTCGTCTTGTTTGGCAGTGCGATGCTGTGGCTGTCATCGCAGTTTCCGACATTTGCAAACCAACCTTATGGCGCGGCGCTGCTGCCCTCCCTGCTGGGCGCTGGTTTCATCGCGGCTGGCTGCCTGCTGGCCCTGCGCGACCTGCGCCTGCGGCGGTTGTCCACGGGCCCGGGCGCGCCGATCGTTGACCTTGTGCCTGATCTGAAGATGGGGGGCGCGGCTGCGCTTGTGGCGGTGCTGGGCAATGTGCTGGCGCAGATCTGGCTGGCGCCGACGCTGGGCTTTCTGCCGGTTTCGGTGGTCGGATTGACCGGGGTGTTGGTGATCCTGCGGCTGCCCGTGCTGCGGGCGCTGTGCATCGCGGTGGCGACCAGCCTCGGCTGCTGGTGGCTGTTTGTTGTCCTGTTGCGCGTGCCGCTGCCGCGCGGCGTGCTGGAGGGGATCCTGTGATGCCGGGTTTTGATGTTCTGTCACAGGCGCTGATGATGGTGCTGTCGCCGGAGGTGTTGCTGACGGCCGTGCTGGCCGGGGCGTTTGGCATGTTCGTGGGCGCGATGCCCGGTCTGACAGCGACCATGGCAACGGCGCTGCTGGTGCCCTTGACCTTCTTTATGGACCCGATCCCGGCGCTGGCGGCAATTGTTTCGGCCAGCAGCATGGCGATCTTTGCTGGCGATATTCCCGGTGCGCTGCTGCGCATTCCGGGCACGCCCGCCTCGGCGGCCTATGTGGAAGACAGCCATCGTCTGACGATGGCTGGCCGCATGGCAGAGGCGCTGGGGACCAACCTGCTGGTGTCCTGCATCGGGGGACTGATCGGCATCGCGGTGCTGGTTGTCGCCGCACCGATGCTGGCGGAGTTTGCCCTGCGGTTCACCTCTTACGAATATTTCTGGCTGGCCGCCCTGGGCCTGTCCTGTGCGATTTTTGTGGCATCCGGTGATCCGTTGAAGGCGGCCATCGGCCTGCTGCTGGGGCTGAGCCTTGCCACGGTCGGGCTGGATCCGACCACCGGCGTGCCGCGGTTTACCTTTGGCGTGACGGACCTGCTGGCGGGGGTCGAGTTCATCCCGGCGATGATCGGGCTGTTTGCCCTGGCCGAGGTGATGCGCGGCGTAATCCGCCTGCATGGCGACAGCCCCAAGGCCCGTGTGCCCGTGAACCCGGGCCCTTTGTTCAAGGGCGTGGGCGCCATCATCCGCCGCTATCCTGTGAACGTGGCGCGGGGCTCCTTGATGGGGGTTCTGATCGGGGCGCTGCCGGGGGCGGGTGCGGACATTGCGGCGTGGATGGCCTATGCGGTGTCCAAGCGGTTCTCAAAGACGCCGGAGAAATACGGCACCGGCAATGTCGAGGGGCTGGTCGACGCCTCGGCGGGCAACAATGCCGCCATCGGTGGCTCGTGGATCCCGGCGCTGGTCTTTGGCATTCCCGGCGACAGCGTCACCGCCATCGTGATCGGCGTGTTGTACATGAAGGGCATGAACCCCGGCCCGACCGTGTTTCTGCAAAATCCGCAGCTGATCTACGCGGTGTTCATCATCTTCGTGCTGACCACCCTGCTGATGGTGCCGCTGGGCTGGGGTGCGGTGAAGCTGGCGAAACAGGCGCTGCGCCTGCCCGCGCAGGTGTTGCTGCCCATCGTCATGAGCCTGTGCATCGTTGGCGCGTTTGCGATGACCAATTCCGTCTTCGGCATCGTCATCATGCTGGGCATGGGGATTGTCGGCTGGATCCTGGAAGAAAACGGCGTGCCGGTGGCGCCGATCATCCTGGGGTTGGTGCTGGGGCCGATGTTCGAGCGCATGTTCATGACGTCAATGATCAAGTCGGACGGCAATCTTCTGGCCTTTTTCGAGCGGCCCATCGCCGCCACGCTGGGGGTCTGCGTGTTGCTGATCTGGATTGTCTCCATCGTGAAGGCGGTTCGCGGTCGCCGCGGCAGCCCGGCCGGGCCCGCCGTTGACCCGCAGCCCGCGCGCCATGAGCCGTGAGCCGTGGGCCATGGGCCATGACAAAGAAACCCCCGGCGGCCCAAGCCAGGGCTGCCGGGTGCGTTTTTTTGGTGGGCGGAGCCGGGGCGGTCTTTACCGCGCCATCCAGCCGCCGTCGACGTTCAGGATGGTCCCGTTGACGTAGCGCGCGGCGTCAGAGCACAAATAAGCCGCTGTCCCGCCGATGTCCTCGGGGCGGCCCCAGCGTCCGGCTGGGATCCGGTCGAGGATGGCTTGGGCGCGGGTCGCGTCGTCGCGCAGGGACTTGGTGTTGTTGGTCTCGATGTAGCCCGGCGCGATTGCGTTCACGGTGATGCCATGGCTGGCCCATTCGTTGCACAGCACCTTGGTCAGCCCCGCAACGCCATGTTTGGCGGCCGTATATGACGGAACCCGGATGCCACCCTGAAACGACAGCAGCGATGCGATATTGACGATGCTGCCGCCCTGGCCGCGGGCCATCAGCTCCGCTGCGAAGGCGCGGCAGGTGAAGAACAGCGCCTTGAGGTTCACGTCCATCACGTCATCCCAGTCGGGCTCCGTGAAGGCCACGCTGTCGGCGCGGCGGATGATCCCGGCGTTGTTGACGAGGATCGTGTAATTCGCCCCGGCAAAGATCCCGTCCGCCGCCATCGGGTCGGACAGATCGAGCCGCAACTCCTCCGCCGCGCCGCCTGCGGTTTCAATCCGGGCGACCGTTTCGCCACAGCTGCGGCGTCCGGCGCAGGTCACCTGCGCGCCTTGAGCCGCAAGGGCGCTGGCAATTGCCTGCCCGATTCCGGTGTTGGCCCCCGTCACCAGCGCCCGTTGGCCGGACAGCGAAAATGGATCCATCTATTGGGTTTCCTCTGTGTGACATGTGTTTGCATGCCGTTGCATGGCTGCTAGGGCGCCTTGCGCCTGCGGCTGGCAGGCAGGCAGGTGGCCCCCGGCGCCAGAAGGAGAGCCTGGCGGGCCGGGGACTGGCGGGTCAGCTGAACAGCATCCCGCCGTTGATGTCGAGATTCGCACCGGTGACAAACGCGGCTTCGTTGGTGGCGAGGAAGGCCACCATGTTCGCCACGTCCATCGAAGATCCCTGCCGCTTGAGCGGGGTTGCGGTCTCGACGTTTTTGCGCACCTCCGGTTTGGTGAAAATGTTGTGGAAGTCGGTGTCGATCATGCCCGGGCACAGGCCGTTCACGCGGATGTCCGGGCCAAGTTCCTTGGCCAGACCGCGTGTCAGCGTCATCAACGCACCTTTCGAGGTCGCGTAGGCCACCGCGCCGGGGCCGCCGCCGTCCCGGCCCGCCTGGCTGGCCATGTTGATGATCGCGCCGCTGGTCATGTGCTTCAGGACCGCCTGGGTCATCATCACGGTGCTGGTCAGGTTCAGATCCATCACCGCCTGCCAATGTGCCAGCGGCATGTCCCGGAACGGTTTGCGGGCAATCAGACCGCCGGCGTTGTTGACCAGAACATCCACCGTGCCGAAGGCCTCGACGGTTGCCGCGACAAAGGAATCGACCCCCTCGACGGTGCTGAGGTCGGCCTGAACTGCAAGCGCCTTGCCGCCCGCCGTCTCGATCTCGGCCACCGTTTCCTGGGCGCCCGCCGCGCTGGCATGGTAGCTGATGGCGACATTTGCGCCTTCCTGGGCAAGACGCAGCGCGCAGGCGCGGCCGATGTCACGACCGCCGCCAGTCACGATGGCGGTTTTGTTTTTCAGGTTCATGTGGGTGTCCTTTCTTGGATCTTGAAACAGCCAGGGAGCACCGGGGCGAGCATTGTCCACGTTGGGACCGCCCCGGATCTGGCCATGGAAAACTGCGGGCATGGCGCTTGACGTTGCCGCCTGCACCTTGCGCTTTGGGTCACTTAGCAATAGCTTTTACCAGACTAGGATACTAGTCAGATTTTGTAAACACGATCGGAGACTGTGCCGCAGTATCCTGTCGGCATCCCCTGCGACCGCCATGGCGCGCGGTGCCAGATGGCTGGATTTCACCAGCCCCAGTGGATATGAGAAGGGGATCGGGAGACAGAGATGGCAGACTTGAGAAATACTTGGGACCGGCGCACCAGCGTCGATATCATCACCGGCGAGCTGTACGATGAGATCGTATCGTTGCGCCTGCTGCCGGGAACCAAGATTTCCGAAGCCGAGATCGCCGCGCGGTTTGGGGTCTCTCGCCAGCCGGTGCGCGACGCCTTTACCCGCCTGGCCAACATGGACCTGCTGCTGATCCGCCCGCAAAAGGCGACGGAGGTTAAACGCTTTTCCTGCCGCATGATCGAGAAAGCCCGGTTTGTGCGGGCGGCCGTCGAAGCCGAAGTGCTGCGCCGCGCGGCGGACCGGTGCGACGCGGCCGGGGCCGAGGCATTGCACGCGGAGATACGCGCGCAGAAAGAGCTGCTGACGACCATGGACTATGGTGCGTTTGGCGCGCTGGATTACGCCTTTCACAAGACCCTGTGTGAGATTGCCGGGACGGAGTACGCCTTTGAGGTGATCCAGCTGGAGAAATCCAAGGTGGATCGGCTGTGCATGCTGGGCCTGTCAAAGGAGCACCGGATGCCGGAGCTGATCGAGGATCATGACGCGATCGCCCGGCACGTGATTGCGCATCAGCCCGAGGAGGCCGTGGCCGTGGGCATGCGCCACCTGCGGCGGCTGGATGCCACGATCGAAGCCATCCGCGAAAACAACGCCGCATATTTCGATCCGGACGACGCCTGAGCACCCTCAGACGCCACCGATCATCCCTGAGACCCGCCGCAAGTCGCCCCGCCGCGCAGGCGGGCGCAAGCCGCCCGCGCCGCGTGGGCGCAATTTGCATTTGACTCAACGCCGACTAGCATACTAGTCTTTTACATACAGAACGCAGCGCCCTGCTGGTGCGGCCCTCAGCCGTCGCAGCAGACCATGGGGCACCCCGCAGAAGCCAAACACATGATTTGGTCGGGCGTCGGCTCAGGAGGGAGACGACGTCCAGTACACCAACATCTGCGTTCCAATGGGAGGACACCAATGAACCGCAATAAGACCAAACTGGCAAAGGCCCTTGGGCTGGCCGCCACCGTCGGCGCCCTTGTCGCGACAACCGCATCCGCGGAGATCGTCCTGCGTGGGGCCAGCATGTTCGACGAGGATCATGCCTATACCAAGACGCTGCGCGCGTTCGAAAAACAGGTGAGCGAGTCGTTTGACGGTGAGATTGCCTTTGAGATGCATCTTAACGGGGAGTTGGGGGACGAAAGCGATTTCGTGACCTTCCTGCAACAGGGAGTCGCCATTGATTACGCGGTGATGGCCCCGGCCAATATGGCCGTTTTTGCCCCGTCCATCCCGTTGATGGACATGCCGTTCCTGTTCCGTGACCTGGAGCATTGGAACGCGGTTCTGTCCTCGGACGTGCTGCAACCGCTGGAGGATGAGCTGTACGCGAAAGCCGACATCAAGGTTGTCGGCTATGCCGGCGGCGGCACGCGCAACCTCGTCTCTGACGGTGCGATTTCCAATTTCGATGAGCTGGCAGGCCACAAGATGCGGGTGATGGGTGCGCCGATTCAGGCCAAGATCTTTTCTGCGCTGGGGGCAGCACCCTCCGCCATCGCCTACAACGAGGTGTATAACGCCATCCAGACCGGCGTGATCGCCGGGTTCGAGAACGAAGCTGCCTCGGTGCAGAATCTGAAGTTCTATGAGGTCGCCCCCAACGTGACCCTGACCAAGCACACGATCACCGTGCGCCCCATCGTGATGAGCGGCAAGACCTTCCGCAAACTGCCCGAGGCGTTGCAGCAGGTGGTGCTGGAAGCGGGTGCGCGCGCCGGTGCCTTTGGCCGCGAGCTGGAAAGCCGCGAGGACGGCGAGAAGCTCCAGCAGATGCTGGACGCGGGGCAGATCACGGTCACCGAGTTCGCGGGTCGCGATACGATGCTGGAGCGTGTGGTCCCGGTTCAGGATGCCTATGCCGCGGAGCTTGGCGCGAGTGACCTGTTGACGGCAATCCGCGAGAAGTAAGCCTGTCGGTGGTGGCAATGACACGCGTTGGCACCATCGCTCTCCTCTTCGACCGCCGTAACGGGCAAAAAAGGCAATACACATGATCGGCAGAATACTCGCAGGGTATTGCCGGGCTCTGCGCGGGATCATCGCGATCCTCACGATGGCCCTGGCGATCCCGGTCGCGGCGCAGGTTCTTGCGCGTTACACCGGCCTCATCCCCGTCTATCTCTGGACCGAGGAGCTGGCGACGTTCATCTTTGTGTGGATCGTGATGATCGGCTCAATGATCGCGGTCTGGGACGGCACGCATTTCGCGGTGCTGGTCATTCCTGACGCAAGGACGCCCCTGTTGGCGCTGCTTCAGACTGGCCTTGTCCACGGGTTGCTGATTTTCTTTGGCGCGATCTTTGCCTGGTACGGCATCGAATACACCGCCTTTGGCGCGCTTCAGCATTCCGTGATGATGAACGCCAACATGGCGATCACCCATGCCTCTGTGCCCATTGCGGGCGTTACCTGGGTGGCCTTTGCAACCTATCGACTGGCCGAGGCGATTGCCGCCTTTCGCGCGACAAGGACCCCTGCCCCATGATTGTTTCAACCGGACTGGCCTGCGGGCTGCTTGTCGGCGGCTTTCTGTTGCTTGTGGCGCTGCGGGTGCCCGTTGCCTTTGCGCTGGGGCTGGCAACCGTACCCGTGGTGTTCATGGACTTGCGGCTGACTCCCTTTATCCTGATCGACCGGATGTTCCAATCCTACAACTCCTTCATCTTGCTGGCGGTTCCGTTCTTCTTGCTGGCCGCGAACCTGATGAACTCCGGCAAGATCACCGACCGGCTGATCGACCTGGCCCGGGTTTTGACCGGATGGCTGCCGGGCGGGCTGGGGCATGTCAATGTGATGGTGTCGATGCTGTTTGCGGGGATTTCGGGATCGTCCACGGCCGATGCCGCCGGCTGTGGCAAGATCCTGATCCCGGCGATGAAGCGCGAGGGCTTCGATCTGCGCTTTGCGGTGGCGATCACCGCCTGTTCGTCAGTGATGGGCGTCATCATTCCGCCCAGCATCCTGATGGTTGTCTGGGGTGGGGTCATGCAGATCTCTGTCGGCGCGCTGTTTCTGGCCGGGGCCATTCCGGGTCTGATGATCGGCGCGGCGCTGCTGTGCACGGTCTATGCCTACGCAAAGATCTACGGCTATCCGATCAGCGACAGGCCCACGCCGGCCAGCTTCTGGCGGGCGCTGCGGGGCGCGTCGCTGGCGCTGCTGACGCCGGTGTTCGTGGTCGGCGGGATCATCGGCGGCATCGTGACCCCAACTGAAAGCGCCATTATCGCGGCCTTCTATTCGATGGGTCTCAGCCTGTTTGTCTATCGCACCGTGACGGTCCGCCAATTGGGAGAGATCTTCTACGACACCGGGCGATTTGCCTCGATTTCGCTGTTCGCCATCGGCACGGCCACCGCCTTTGGCTGGCTGCTGGCGTTCTACAAGGTGCCCAGCCTGGTCGTCGGCTGGCTGACGGTGATGGAGGCGGGGCCGTTCGAAACCGGCTTGTTGATTGCGCTGCTGTTCCTGCTGTTTGGCCTGTTCATCGATGCAATTCCCACCATCATCATCCTCGGCACGGTGTTGATGCCGGTGGCGGCAACGGCCGGGATCCATCCGGTGGCCTTTGCGATCATCGGGATCATTTCGCTCGCCTTTGGCCTTGTCACACCGCCCTATGGGCTGTGCCTGCTGATCTCCGCCGCCATCGGCGGGACCAATGTGGTCAAGGTGCTGCGCGATGTTGTCATCATCCTGATCCCGATGCTGATCATCCTGTTGCTGATCATTCTGCTGCCGGACATCGCGCTGTGGCTGCCGCGGCTCCTGATGCCCGGCGCGCTGTGAGCTTGAGGCGGGACGCCAGAACCGCGCGGCGTCAGACCCGCCCGGCCGGGGCGATGGAATTGGCGGTGTCCAAGAGATAGGGCACCAGCTCCGCCTCGACGCGCTCCGGCGTCCAGTGGAAGGCCGAAACCGAGCATTGCACCGCGCCATGCGCCAGCCCGTCGGCACCAAGGATCGGCGCCGAAATCCCGATTTCGTTGAGGATCATCTGATCCTGCGTCATGCTGAAGCCCCGCTCCGCGGTGCGGGCCACCTGAGCGGCCAGTTCCGTGCGGTCCATGGTGGTGCGGGCCGTCATCTGCCGCAACGGCCAGGTTTCCACCGCGGCGCGCCAGTCGGCTTCGGCCCAGGTCGACAGGATCGCCTGCCCCGGCGAGGCCGACAGCGCCGGCAGGTGGCGGCCGATCAGCGTCGCCTCGTAGTTGGTGCGCTGGCAGGGCAGCCGGGCGACATAGACGATGCTGGTGTCCGACAGCTCTGCCATGTTCACCGTCTCGCCCAGCCGCTGCGACAGTTCGATCAGCTTGGGCATCGCCATGGCCACCAGCGAATCAGACCAGTAATAGGCATAGGCCAAGCCCAGCCAGGCGTGGGTGGGGCGAAAGCGTTTGGTGTCCGGATCCCGGTGCAAGAAGCCTTCAACCATAAGTGTATTGGCCAACCGCTGCACCGCGCTTTTGTCCATACCGCTGAGTTTGACCATGTCCGTCAGCGACAAATGCGTGTTGGTGCGGCTGAAAACACGAAGCAATTTCAGACCTTTGGCCAGTGAGGACACGTACAGCGTGTCCTGCTTGCGACGCGGGGCGGTGGGGCTGCTGCCCGGCTCGCCGGTGATTTTCCTGCTTGACGCCATGGAAACCCATGCCCTTTTATGGTCCCTATAACGATACCATGTATCATATAATAATATACTTTGCAATCCTGTCTCCGCGCCCGGCCCGGCCGGAGGAGATTTGAAGCCAACACGGAGAGACCATGAAACGCATCCTGATCCCCGCCGCCCTTGCGATGACCGCCGCCGCCGGCGCGCAGGCCGGCAAATCCGACGACGTGCTGAATGTCGCCTTCACCAAGGAGCTGGAAAACGTCGACAGCTACTTCAACTCCTCGCGCGAGGGTGTGGTGCTGCAACGCGCCGTGTGGGACGGGCTGATCTACCGCGACCCGGACACCAATGAATACAAGGGCAACCTTGCCACCTCCTGGCAGTGGATCGACGACGTGACGCTGGAGCTGAAGCTGCGCGAGGGCGTCACCTTTCACAACGGTGAACCTTTTGATGCCGACGACGTGGTCTATACCGTCAACTTCGTCGCCAACGAGGCCAACGGCGTGAAGACCCAGCGCAACGTGAACTGGATGAAATCCGCCGAGAAGATCGACCCGTACACCGTCCGCATCCACCTGAAGGCGCCCTTCCCTGCCGCAATCGAATTCCTGTCCGGCCCGGTGTCGATGTACCCCAACGAATATTACGCGGAGGCCGGCCCCTCCGGCATGGGCCTGAAGCCCGTCGGCACCGGCCCCTACAAGGTGACCTCGGTGGAGCCGGGGCGGCATTTCGTGCTGGAGAAATACGACGGCTACCACGACAGCCCCAAGGGCCAGCCCTCCATCGGCACCGTCGACATCCGCACCATCCCGGACGTCAACACCCAGATGGCAGAGCTGTTCAGCGGCTCGCTCGACCTGATCTGGCAGGTGCCCGCCGATTTGGCGGAAAAGCTGGACCAGATGGGCAAGTTCACCGTCGCCAATGAAAGCACCATGCGGATCGGTTATCTGACGCTGGACGCCGCCGGTCGCACCGGCGAGGACAGCCCTTTCACCGACGTGCGCGTGCGCCGCGCGGTGGCCCATGCCATCGACCGCGAGGCGCTGGTGAGCGCGCTGCTGAAAGGCAAGAGCCAGGTGATTTCCACCGCCTGTTTCCCCAGCCAGTTCGGCTGCGACCAGGACGTGGCCAGCTATGACTACGACGTCGAGAAGGCCAAGGCGCTGCTGGCTGAGGCGGGCTATCCGGATGGGTTCAAGACTGAGTTCTACGCCTACCGCGACCGCGAATATGCCGAGGCGATCTCCAGCTTCCTGAATGCGGTCGGCATCGAGACCGACTTCAAGATGCTGCAATATTCCGCCCTGCGCGAATTGCGCATGAAGAGCGGCTCGCCAGTGTCTTTCCAGACCTGGGGCTCCTACTCGATCAACGACACCTCCGCGATCACCAGCCAGTTCTTCAAGCTCGGCTCGCTGGATGATGCCCGCGACGAGGAAGTGGCGGGCTGGCTGGATGCCGCCGACAGCGCGACCGATCCCGCGGTGCGCCAGGAAAACTACTCCAAGGCGCTGAAGAAAATCGCGGATGAGGCCTATTGGGTGCCGATGTTCTCCTACAACACCAACTACGTGTTCACCCCCGAGGTCACCTATACCCCGACCCCGGACGAGGTCCTGCGCTTCACCGACATGGACTGGAAGTAAGCTGAACCGAAGCTGAACAGCGCGGCGGCGGGGCACGCTCCGCTGCCGCATGTGCCGCCGTGGCGGCCGTCCCTGCAATACCCAGCAAAAGAGGTATCCCTTGCTGCGTTTCATCCTGAAGCGGGCCGGGCTGGCGATCCTTGTCGCCTTCACCGTCTCGCTGATTTCCTTCAGCCTGCTGTTCCTGTCCGGCGACCCCGCCGCGGCCATCGCCGGGGAGCATGCCAGCGACCAGGACATCGAGGCCATCCGGCGGATCTACGGTTTTGACCGGCCGATGCTGGCGCAATACTGGGCCTGGCTGTCCAGCGCCCTCATCGGCGATTTCGGCGAAAGCTACTATTTCAAACTGCCGGTAGCCGGGCTGATCGCTGAACGCCTGTCGATCACCATGACCCTGGGCGTCTGCGGCATTTCCTTTGCGCTGCTGACCGCGGTGCCGCTGGGGGTTGCTGCGGCGATCCGGCCCAATTCGCTGCTGGACCGCGTTGCGCTGTTCCTGTCGGTGGCCGGTCAGGCGATGCCGAGCTTCTGGTTCGGCCTGATCCTGATCGTGGTCTTCTCGATCCAGCTGGGCTGGCTGCCGCCCTCTGGCACCGCGACGCCGCTGCATTTCGTGATGCCGACCATCGTGCTGGGCTATTACGCGATGCCCGCGATCATGCGGCTGACCCGTGCGGGCATGTTGGAGGTGCTGTCGTCGGATTACATCCGCACCGCCCGCGCCAAGGGCGCGCCGGAGGGGCTGGTGATGTTCAAACACGCGCTGCGCAACGCCATCATCCCGGTGGTGTCGCTGGCGGCGGTGCAGATGGGCTTCATGCTGGGTGGCTCGATCGTGGTTGAATCGATCTTTGCGCTGCACGGCGCGGGCTATCTGGCCTGGGAATCCATCAGCCGCAACGACCTGCCCACGGTGCAGGCGCTGATCCTTGTTTTCTCGATGTTCTACATCGTCTTCACCTTCCTTGCCGACGTTCTGAACGCCTGGCTGGACCCGCGCATGAGGGCCGGATGACATGACCCAGACCGCAGATCCACTTCTTCAGGAGATCACCGGACCGACACCGGGCCAGCAGCTGCGCAAGCGCATCTTTGGCCATCAAGGGCTGCTGATCGGCAGCATCGTGCTGGGCCTTCTGGTGATTGTCGCCGTCTTTGCGCCGCTGATCGCGCCGCATGACCCCTATGCCCAAAGCCTGCTGGCCCGGATGGAGCCGCCGGTGTTCCTCGGCGGCAGCTGGGAGCACCCCTTGGGCACCGACCACCTGGGCCGCGATTACCTGTCGCGGCTGATCTACGGCGCCCGCGTGTCGCTGCTGATCGGCCTCGTTGCGGCGCTGATTTCCGGCCTGATCGGCACCGCCATGGGCGTCGCCGCGGGCTATTTCGGTGGCCGTGTCGATGCGGTGGTGACCTTCCTCATCAACGTGCGTCTGGCGATGCCCGTTGTGCTGGTCGCGCTGGCGGTGGTTGCCATCTTCGGCGGCTCGCTGACAGTGGTGATCACCGTGCTGGGCCTGCTGCTGTGGGACCGTTTCGCCGTGGTGATGCGCTCTTCCACGCTGCAAGTGCGCGGGCGCGAGTATGTCGCCGCGGCCCGCGCCATCGGCTGTTCCAACACCCGCATCGTGATGTCGGAAATCATGCCGAACATCGTCAACAACCTGATCGTCGTGATCACGCTGGAGATGGCGCACGCCGTGCTGCTGGAGGCGGCGTTGTCGTTCCTGGGCCTTGGCGTGCAACCGCCGACGCCCTCCTGGGGGCTGATGGTGTCCGAGGGCAAGCAGATGATGCTGTTCGAGCCCTGGCTGGTGCTGATCCCCGGCTTCGTGCTGTTTGCGCTGGTGCTGTCGATCAACCTGCTGGGGGACGGTCTGCGCGACGTCACCGCCCCTGAAAACCGTAACTGAGGGGGCCAGGCATGACAGACACACCCATTCTCTCCGTCCGCAACCTGACGCTGGACATCCCCGTCGGGGGCGGCACCCTACATGCGGTGCGCGGCATCGACTTTGACCTCAATCGCGGTGAAACCCTGTGCATCGTCGGCGAAAGCGGTTCCGGAAAATCGCTGACCTCGCTGGCGCTGATGGGGCTGCTGGGCAAGAAGATCTCACGCCGGGCCGACCGGATGGATTTTGACGGCATCGACCTGATGAAGACCAGCCAGCGCGGCATGCGCAAATTGCGCGGCTTGCGGATGTCGATGATCTTTCAGGAGCCGATGACCTCGCTCAACCCGGCCTATACAATCGGCGACCAGCTGGCCGAGGCGCTGCTGCTGCACAAGAAGGTGGGCAAGGCACAGGCCCGCGCCCGCGCGGTGGAGCTGCTGGAGAAGGTCGGCATCACCGCCGCCGAAAGCCGCCTGTCGCAATATCCGCACCAACTGTCGGGCGGCCTGCGCCAGCGGGTGATGATCGCCATGGCGCTGATGTGTGAGCCGGAGCTGATCATCGCAGACGAGCCGACAACGGCGCTGGATGTGACCATTCAGGCGCAGATCCTGCGGCTGCTGGTTGATCTGCAAAAGGAACTGGGCATGGCGATGATCCTGATCACCCATGACCTGGGCGTGGTGGCCCGCGTCGCCGACAAGGTGGCGGTGATGTATGCGGGCGAGCTGGTGGAAACCGGCCCCGCCGCGGATGTCTTTGGGGCGCCCGCGCATCCCTACACCCGCGGCCTGCTGCGCTGCATCCCGGTGCCGGGCAAGACCGAACGCGGCGCCGAGCTGGGCACCATTCCCGGCATCGTGCCCTCGCTGGTGGGCGAGGTCTCGGGCTGCCCCTTCCGCACCCGCTGCGACCATGCCGTTGACGCCTGCCGCCAACCCATCCCCCTGCGCGAGCAGCAGGCCGAACGCCACAGCTTTCGCTGTGTGCATCCCGATGGCCGCGCCGCCAGCCCCCAAGAGGTGCCCGCATGAGTGATACTCCCGTTCTGGAACTGCGCAACGTGACCAAGACCTATCAGGTCAAACAGGGCATGTTCGCCAACCCCAAGCCGCTGAAGGCGGTCAATGATGTCTCGCTCAGGATCGGCCGCGGCGAGGTGCTGGGCCTGGTCGGTGAATCCGGCTGCGGCAAATCCACCCTCGCCAAGATCCTTCTGGGGTTGGAACAACCCACCGAGGGCCAGGTGCTGGTCGACGGCAAGGAGATCGGCGCGCAGAACCGATCGGAACTGGCGCGCCGCATCCAGCCGATCTTTCAGGATCCCTATTCCTCGCTCAACCCGCGCAAAAGCATCTATGACATCATCTCGCTGCCCCTGCGGGTGCATAATGTCGGCGACAGCGCCAGCCAAGAAAAGGCGGTGCGCGAGATCCTCGACATTGTCGGCCTGCCCGCACGGGTGATGAACACCTACCCCAGCCAGATGTCCGGCGGCCAGCGCCAACGGGTGGCGATCGCACGGGCGCTCATAATGAAGCCCGAAATCGTCATCTGTGATGAGCCGACCTCGGCGCTGGATGTAAGCGTGCAGTCGCAGATCCTCAACCTGCTGGGCGAGCTGCGGCGCGAATTTGGCCTCACCTACCTGTTCATCAGCCACAACCTCGCAGTGGTGGAGCATCTGGCGAACCGGGTGGCGGTGATGTACCTCGGCCGCATCGTCGAGGAGGCCAGCGTCGAAGGTCTGTTTGATCGCCGCCGCCATCCCTACTCGGACGCGCTGCTGCAATCGGTGCTGACGCCGGATCCCGGCATGGGCGTGCCCGACACGCAGCTCGGGGCGGCCTACCCGAACCCGATTGATCCGCCCAAGGGCTGCCATTTTCACCCGCGCTGCGCCAAGGCGATGCCCCAGTGCAGTCAGGCCGCGCCGCTGACCGTGCCGACCGAGGATGGGCGGGTCGAGTGCCACCTCTACGGCGCCCAGGCTCCGGCGGCATAGGAGGGAACAGCGATGATACCAAGCCTTTCCGAAACCCAGGTCACGCGCAAAACCGTGATCGAGACCAAATACGGCGTGGTTGCCGCCCAGCACAGCCGCGCCGCGCGCATCGGCGCCGAAGTGCTGGCGGCGGGCGGCGATGCGGTGGATGCCGCGGTGGCCGTCTCCTTTGCCATCGGCGTTGTCGAGCCGTGGATGAGCGGCCCGGCGGGCGGCGGTGCCGCGATGCTGTGGCGCGCCGACGAGGGCCGCGCCTATGCGCTGAACTACGGAATGCGTTCGCCGCAAGGGCTGGATGTTTCGCATTATCCCCTGTCCGGCGAGGGCAAGGCGGGCGATCTGTTTCCCTGGGAAAAGGTCGTGGAGGACCGCAACGTGCAGGGCGCAACCGCCATCGCCGTGCCCGGCACGGTCGATGGTGTCGGCAAGGCCCATGCCCGGTTTGGCCGGATGCCATGGCACGACCTGCTGCAGCCCGCCGTCGCGCTGGCGCAGGAAGGTCTGCATGTGGATTGGTACGCAGCGCTGATCATCGCCTCCGCCACCCGCGCGCTGGCACAGGACGCCGACGCCGCGGCGCTGTTCCTGGAGGACGGCCAATGGCCCACCATTGCGGGCTGGACCAGCCTGTCCGACAAGCGCATCGACATGTCCCGCATGGGGGCAACCCTCGCCCATCTGGCCGAGGCAGGCCCGCGCGATTTCTACGAGGGCGACATCGCCGCCGCCATGGCCGCCGATGTGCAATCCAAGGGCGGTTTCCTGTCGCTCGAAGACCTCAAATCCTACCACGCCGAGCTGCTGGATCCCCTGTCCTTCGGCTACCGCGCGGCCCGCTTCGACGTGATGCCGGGGCTGACCGCCGGGCCGACCTTCCGCGATGCGCTGGCGCATCTCGAAGCCGCCTTCACCCCCGGCGACCACCCCGGCGCCGAGGCCTTTGCCGCCTATGCCGCGGCGCTGAAATCAGCCTATGCCAAGCGGCTGGCGGGCATGGGCGACGATGGCGAGGATGCCAATGAGCCGGGCTGCACCACCCATTTCTCGGTGGTCGACCGGCACGGCAACATGGTGTCGCAGACTCAGACGCTGCTATCGATCTTCGGCTCCCGCGTGGTGTCGCCGCAGACCGGTCTGCTGATGAACAACGGTATCATGTGGTTCGACCCGGAACCGGGCAAGCCAAACTCCTTGGCGCCGGGCAAGCGCTGCCTGATGAACGTCTGCCCGGTGCTGGGCGAGGCGGGTGGCAAACGCTTTGCCTTAGGGGCCTCGGGCGGGCGCAAGATCGTCTCGGCGATGACGCAGCTGTCGTCCTTTGTGGCCGATTTCGGCATGGATGCGGAGGCCGCCTTCCACCATCCGCGCATCGATGTCTCCGGTGGCGAAATGGTCGTGGCCGACGACAGCCTGTCCGCCGATGTGCTGGCCGCCTTGCGTGCCAGCCACCCGGTCACCACGACCCGCCGCACCGTGTTTCCCTATGCCTTCGCCTGCCCCGCGGGCGTGCTGCGGCAGGACGGGCGCAACAGCGGCTGCACCGAGATCATGTCGCCCTGGGGCGATGCCATTCTTGAACCGACGGAGGTCACATGAGCCACGAACCCGGACGCGAGGGCGCCATCGCACGCGCCAGCCGCTATTTCAAACAGGGCGGTTTTCAGTCCGATCTGGCCGCCTGGGTCGCCTACCCGACCGAAAGCCAGAACCCCGACGCCGCGCCGGAACTGCGGCGCTACTTGCAGGAGGTGATCCAGCCGCGGCTTGCGGCCTCGGGTTTCACCTGCGAGATCTTTGACAACCCCGACCCGTCGGGCGGGCCATTGCTGCTCGGCGAGCGGATCGAGGATCCGGCGCTGACCACCATCCTGACCTATGGCCATGGCGACGTGATCCGCGCCCAGACCGAGCAGTGGCGCGAAGGTCTTGCGCCGTTTGAACTGGTCGAGGAAGGTGAGCGGCTCTATGGCCGCGGCACCGCCGACAACAAGGGTCAGCACCTCATCAACATCGCCGCGCTGGAGGCGGTTCTGGCCGAACGCGGACGCCTTGGCTTCAACGTGAAAATCGTGGTGGAGATGTCCGAGGAGACCGGCTCTGCCGGGTTGGCGGAATTCTTCGAGGCACAGAAGAGCCGCCTCAAGGCCGACGTTCTGATTGCCTCGGACGGGCCGCGGTTGCAGCCGGACACCCCGACCATGTTCATGGGCTCGCGCGGCGGTGTCAGCTTCGATCTGGAGCTGGACCTGCGCGAGGGCGCGCATCATTCCGGCAACTGGGGCGGGTTGCTCGCCGATCCGGCGATCATCCTGTCGCATGCGCTGGCCACCATCTGCGACCGCCGCGGCCAGATCCAGATTGCGGAATGGCGCCCCGACAGCCTGACCGACAGCGTGCGCGCAGCCCTTGACGGGTTGCCGCTGGAGGGCGGCGACGGCCCCGAGATCGACACCGACTGGGGCGAAGAGAGCCTTTCCCCGGCGGAACGGGTGTTCGGCTGGAATGCCTTTGCGGTGCTTGCGATGACCAGCGGCGTGCCCGAAGCGCCGGTGAATGCCATCGCGCCCACGGCCCGCGCCACCTGCCAGCTGCGCTACGTGGTGGGCACCGACCCCGAGGACATCCTGCCCGCCCTACGCCGCCACCTGGACCGCCACGGCTTTGAGGCTGTGAAACTGCGCCCGCATGACCGTGGCTTCTTCCGCGCCACCCGGCTGGACCCAACCGACCCTTGGGTGACCTTCACCGCCGCGTCGCTGACCGAAACCGCGGGCAAGCCGCCGCATATCCTGCCGAACCTTGCGGGCTCTCTGCCCAATGACAGCTTCTCGGATATTCTGGGCCTGCCCACGGTCTGGATCCCGCATTCCTACCGCGGCTGTTCCCAGCACGCCCCGAATGAGCATGTGCTGAAGCCGGTCTGCCACGACGCGCTGCGCTGCATGGCGGGCTTGTTCTGGGATCTGGCCGCCGCAGCCCCCGACGGCAGCAGTCGCGACGCCTGAGCGGGCCTGATCCGTCCACAACAACATAGCGACGCCGCGGCCCATCAAACGGCCGCGGCGTCGCGCTTCAGAAGTCCCAGTCTTCGTCCTCGGTCGCGACGGCCTTGCCGATCACATAGGACGAGCCAGAGCCGGAGAAAAAGTCGTGGTTTTCATCGGCGTTGGGCGACAGCGCCGACATGATCGCCGGGTTCACCGCGCAGACCTCATCTGGAAACAGCCCCTCATAGCCCAGGTTTTGCAGCGCCTTGTTGGCGTTGTAATGCAGGAAGTGCTTCACATCTTCGGTCAGCCCCAACCCGTCATAGAGGCTCTCGGTATAGCGCCCCTCGATGTCGTAAAGGTCAAAAAGCAGCGAGAAGGCAAAGTCCTTCAGCTCTTGCTGCTGTCCGGCATCCAGCCGTTCCAACGCGCGCTGGTACTTGTAGCCGATGTAATAGCCATGCACCGCCTCGTCGCGGATGATCAGGCGGATCAGGTCGGCGGTGTTGGTCAGCCGGGCGCGGCTCGACCAGTGCATCGGCAGGTAGAAACCGGAATAGAACAGAAAGCTCTCCAGAAACACGCTGGCGATCTTTTTCTTCAGCGGGTGGCTGGCGGCGTCATATTCATCCAGGATCAGCCGCGATTTGGCCTGCAGGTGCTCGTTTTCCTCCGACCAGCGGAACGCCTCGTCCACCTCTGCGGTTTGGCAGAGGGTTGAGAACACCGAGGAATAGCTGCGCGCATGCACCGCCTCCATAAAGGCGATGTTGGTCAGCACCGCCTCCTCATGCGGGGTTTGGGCATCCGGCATCAAGGCTGGTGCGCCGACGGTGTTCTGGATCGTGTCCAGCAGGGTTAGCCCGGTGAACACCCGGATCGTCAGCTGCTGTTCCTCCGGTTTCAGCTGCGACCAGCTCTGGATGTCATTGGACAGCGGCACCTTTTCCGGCAGCCAGAAGTTCACCGTCAGCCGGTTCCAGATCTCCAGATCCTTATCGTCCTGCAACCGGTTCCAATTGATCGCGCGCGGCACGGCACGGGCGGTGGGAAGGTCTCTCATCTCGTCAAATCCTCTGTCAGTCCGAACCGTCACAGCGAGCAGGACACGCAGCCCTGCACCTCGGTGCCTTCCAGCGCCATCTGCCGCAGCCGAATATAGTAGATGGTCTTGATGCCTTTCTTCCACGCATAGATCTGGGCGCGGTTGATGTCGCGGGTGGTGGCACTGTCCTTGAAGAACAGCGTCAGCGACAGCCCCTGATCCACATGGCGGGTGGCGGCGGCATAGGTGTCGATGATCTTTTCCGGACCAATCTCATAGGCGTCCTGGTAGAACTCCAGATTGTCGTTGGTCATGTAGGGCGCCGGGTAATAGACACGGCCGATCTTGCCCTCCTTGCGGATCTCGATCTTCGACGTGATCGGATGGATCGAGGATGTGGAGTTGTTGATATAGCTGATCGAGCCAGTCGGCGGCACCGCCTGAAGGTTGCGATTGTACAGCCCGTGCCGCATCACATCCGCCTTCAGCGCCTGCCAGTCCGCGCGGTCGGGAGTTTTGACACCGGCCTCGGCAAACAGCTGTGTCACACGGTCGGTTTCCGGCAACCAGTCGGCGCTGACGTAGTCGTCAAAGAAGGTGCCATCGGCATATTTTGACTGTTCGAACCCTTTGAACACCTCGCCCTTCTCCAGCGCGATTTTGTTCGAGGCCCGCAGCGCGTGGTACAGCACCGTACAGAAGTAGATATTCGTGAAATCAACACCTTCGGCGCTGCCATAGTGGATGTGTTCGCGCGCAAGGAACCCGTGCAGGTTCATCTGCCCCAGCCCGATCGCATGGCTTTCGTCATTGCCGCGCCGCACGGATGGGACGCTGTCGATCGCGCTCATCTCCGACACCGCGCTCAGCGCGCGCACGGCGGTTTCCACGGTGCCCGCCAGATCGCCGCCGTCCATCGCCTTGGCAATGTTCATCGAGCCAAGGTTGCAGGAAATATCGGTGCCCAGATGCTTGTAGCTGAGGTCGTCGTTGAACTCCGACGCCTCGTTCACCTGCAGGATTTCCGAGCAAAGGTTCGACATGGTGATGCGCCCGGCCACTGGGTTGGCGGCGTTCACCGTGTCCTCGAACATGATATAGGGATAGCCGCTTTCAAACTGGATTTCGGCGATGGTCTGAAAAAACTGGCGGGCGTTGATCTTGTGCTTGCGAATGCGCGGGTCGGCAACCATCTCGTGGTATTTCTCGCTGACGGAGATGTCCGAGAACGGCACGCCATAGACCTTTTGCACGTCATGCGGCGAGAACAGGTACATGTCCTCGTTCTTCTTGGCCAATTCAAAGGTGATGTCGGGGACCACCACGCCCAGCGACAGGGTCTTGATGCGGATTTTCTCGTCCGCGTTTTCGCGTTTGGTGTCCAGGAACCGCAGAATGTCCGGGTGGTGCGCGTTAAGATACACCGCCCCCGCCCCCTGCCGCGCGCCCAGCTGGTTGGCGTAGGAAAAGCTGTCTTCGAGCAGCTTCATCACCGGAATCACGCCCGAGGACTGGTTCTCGATGCCTTTGATCGGCGCGCCATGTTCGCGCACATTGGTCAGCATCAGGGCCACACCGCCGCCCCGCTTGCTGAGTTGCAGGGCCGAGTTGATTCCGCGGCCGATGCTTTCCATGTTGTCTTCCAGCCGCAGCAGGAAACAGGAGATCAGCTCACCCCGGCTTTTCTTGCCGGCATTCAGAAAGGTGGGCGTGGCGGGCTGGAACCGGCCGCAGATGATTTCCGTCATCAGCTGCATCGCGGTGGCCTCATCGCCGCGCGCCAGCGCCAGCGCCACCATCACCACACGGTCCTCGTAGCGTTCCAGATAGCGGCCGCCATCACGGGTTTTCAGCGTATAGGAGGTGTAATATTTGAACGCGCCCAGAAAGGTCGGAAAGCGGAACTTATGCGCATAGGCCGCATCCCAGATCCGCTGCAAGAAGGCGCGGTCGTATTGCTCCAGCACCTCCGCCTCGTAGTAGCCTTCCTTGACCAGATACCCCAGTTTTTCGTCCAGAGAGTGAAAGAACACGGTGTTCTGGTTCACGTGGCTCAGGAAATACTGCCGCGCCGCCTGCCGGTCGGCGTCGAACTGGATGTGTCCTTCCGCGTCATACAGGTTCAGCATGGCGTTCAGCGCGTGGTAGTCGCGCTCAGGTGTTACGCTGGAATCGAGCATTCCATCCCCCAGAATGTCTGTAGCCCGGCGCGCACGCGGGCAATGTCGGTTTCGGTGCCAGCCAGTTCAAATCGGTACAGCACCGGCACGTTGCATTTGCGGGCTATCACATCGCTCGCCAGGGCAAAGGTCTCGCCAAAGTTGCGATTGCCCGCCCCGATCACGCCGCGCAGCAGCGCCCGCAAAGGGGGCTGATTCAGCAGGCGGATCACCTGTTTCGGCACCGCGCCGCGCCCCTGCCCATCCGCATAGGTGGGGCAGATCAGCACAAAAGGCGCGTCGAGGTGGGGCAAGGGCTGGCTGTGGCGCAGCGGCACCCGCTGGGCAGGCAGGCCCAAACGGCTGGCAAAGCGGTGGGTGTTGCCCGACCCGCTGGAAAAATAGACCAGGCCCGCCAAGCTGTTACGCCAGCCGGGTGATCATGTCGGGGCGAAACCCCGCCCAGTGGCTGTCACCGGCCACCACCACCGGTGCCTGACGATAGCCCATGTCCTGCACCTTTTGCAGCGCGTCGCTGTCCTGGCTGAGGTCAATCACCTGATACGTCAGCCCGCGGGCATCCAGCGCGCGGGTGGTGGCGGTGCACTGCACGCAGGCCGGTTTGGAATACACGGTAATGGTCATTGGTCTGGTCCCTATCTGCTGCTGCGGACAAGGGGACAGGGTCACGGTTCCAGCACCGCAACCACGGGCAGGACCACGCACCCAGGCCCGCCGCCTGTGGTTCACGTCTCATCAGCTCTGGCAGGTCTCCTGGCTTGCGGCTCGAACGTCTGGCCCGCCTTCCCGACGCAGCCGCGCCAGTGGCATATGGGGTTTGACTCGCCGCTTACAGTTGCGGGGGCAGCACCGGGATTGCACCGGTTTCCCTCTTAGCCTCTGATGTGAATCACAGGCACCAAAGCCACTCCATATAGGGTCATGAAGGGGGCGCCCGTCAATATGTTGTTTACTCTATCCACAGGAAATGGCGCGCTACCCACAGGTGCCCTCAACCGGCCTGCCAGACCAGCGGCGCAGGCGTCTCGCGAAAGGCAAAGCGCAGCAGGTGGCTTTCCACCACCGCGCAGGTCTGGGCCAGTTCGGCCTCTGTCGCGGCGGTGACGTGCATGCGCAGCCGGTCACCCTCCAGCCGCAACAGCGCCACACCGCACACGAATTGCAACTCCGCCCCCTCCGGGGTCTTGGCCACCGGGATCTTGTGGCCAAAATGGCTGACCATACGAGACAGGTAGCTCGCCGCCTGAGGAGACTGGAAAACCGTCTGTGTTTGCATTGCTGTTCCTTTCAAGCGATAATGGCCAAGGTACTGGCAGGTATTGATTTTCAACAGTTTCAGCACGTTCCGCCTGCCGCCTGCCGCCGGTCCGTGCTTGGGCCTCTGGCACCGCTGCGACTTGGAAGGACGCGACCATGACATCCCGGCCCGGCAAATCGCAGGACGCGGCGTTTTTCGCGGACGCCCAGGAGGAGGTGTCCTACAACCGCGCCTGGTTCAACATCATGCGCGCCCACCGCAAGTTTCACCCGCGGATCGCGCGGGCGCTGAAGACCCATGGCATCAGTGATCCGATCTGGTACGAGATCCTGCTCGAACTGGACCGCGCCGGCCCCCAGGGCCAGCCGATGGCGGCGCTGGAGGACAGGCTTTTCGTCCCGCAATACGCCCTCTCCCGACATGTTGGCCGTATGGAAAAGGCCGGGCTGTTGCGGCGCGACGTCGTCGCCGAGGGACGGCGCCGACAGATCCTGTTTCTCACCGACCGCGGGGCGGGGCTGCATGCGAAGATCTGGCCTGCCTACCGGGATGCGATGCAGGCCGAGATCGGCCCGCACCTGACCACGGAGGAGGCCTATGCCCTGTCGCGGCTGCTGATCAAGCTGCTGCCCTGATACCCGCGGCGGCGGGCGTCAGGAACTGGCATCAGAAGCGGGCGACCGCTTCGATGACAAAGGTGCGGCCCGGCTCCTTGAGCGTCGAGAAGCCATTGAAGTCACCGCCATAGGTCGCCCGGTCCGAATAGCTCTCGTCAAACAGGTTGTTGATGCTGCCACGGATGGTCACACCGTTCAGCGACGCGGGGCTGTATTCGGCAAAGACATTCACAACCTCATAGCTCGGCAGTTCCTGCGTCGCATAGGCACCTTGGGCGTCATGGCTCAGCGCCGCCTGAACGCTGCCACCAACCAGCAGGTTGTACTGCGACAGCTCTTGCTGCACTTCAAGCGCAATCACCTGACCCAGCGGCGCCCCGATGTCGCGCAGGTCATAGCTGCTGGAGGGCTGACCGTTGATCTCGGCGTCGCTGTTGGACAGGGTCATGCGGGCAAAACCACTGTCCCAGCCATAGGTGGCACCAAAGTTGAAGCCGGAGGTTGCGAAGTCTTCGCTGCCGACAATGGTGCGGTTCTGTTTGCGCACGCCGTCGATTTCGGTCTCGAACCATTCACCGCTCAGGCGCCAATTGCCGGCCTCCCAGTCAGCACCGACAACGATGTTCTGTGCGCGGGACGCCTGTAGGCCGGTATAATCCCACGTCCCCCAGAACGTGTAGCTGTCTGCCAGATCGATACCGCCAAAGACGGAGGAATAGCCACCGCGCAGCGACAGGCTATCGGTCACATCGTAGACAACGGACAGGTTGCCGCTGGCCCCGCTGTGCGACGATTGATGGACGTTTCCGGTTGCATCAAAATCATGGCCGGTGAAATCCTGCCAGTCATAGCGCGCACCGGCGGAAAGGCTCAGCCGGGTCGTGGGCTCCAGTCGCGCCTGCGCAAAGACCCCGATGTTGTCGCTTTCCTCCGAGGTCAGGCCATTGGTCACCCAGCTGCCGTCAATCTCGGTTTTGCGGTTCTGGAAATCGACACCGGCAGTGATGCTGTTCACGTCCGACAGGTGGAATTCGTTTTGCAGCACCACAGAATAGGTGCGCGAGGTGGAATAGGTCGACCCGTTCCAAATGTCATTCGGGCGATCCACATCCGTAGAGGAGTAACCCAGTGTGGCCGAGGGATCCCACAGGCCGGTATTGTTAACGTTCTCATACCGCAGCGAAAAGTTCTGACGCTTGGTCAGATAGGCAAATACACCATCGGTGCCCGGGCCGAAGTTCGGCTTGAAATTGCGCAGCTCGCTGTCTTCAATCTGCTGTGCGGAGAGTTCAATCCGATTGCCTTGGTCCGATTCATAGCCGAACTTCAGCAGGCCCGCGGTCATGTCGGCGCCGGAGCCGGTCACCTCTTCGCCGTCGCCGTCTTCGTAGTTGTCGCCAGTGGCGCGCTTGGCATAGGCGACGACGTCGAACCCGTTGCTTTCACCGGCCAGCGTCAGCGAGCCTTGCACCGTGCCGCCGTTTTCCGCATAGCTGCCCCGCGCCACGCCACCAACGCTTTGACCCTCGGGCAGAATGTCTTCGGCGTCCACGGTCTCCATGACCACCCGGCCCGCCAGCGCGCGCGGGCCTGCATCCGCCGGTGCGACGCCGGGATCAACCCGCACAGATTTCATCAGGCCCGGGTCAAAGGCATTGGCGCTGACATGATGAAACACCCGGTTGTTTTGCGACACGCCGTCCACTTGGATCGCCATGTTCAGCATGTCGACCCCGTTAACGTAGATCTTCTGCGCGATCGGAATTGCGCCACCGACAGACACGGAGGCGATGCCTGCAAACAGATCCTTGACGTTGCCCATCCGGGCCCGCTCCAGCTCGGCATCGGCGACATAGACCGACGACGCGCGGTCAGCGGCGTTGCCTTTTTCATCCAGTTGGCGCACCTCGATCGGATCGAGCGAGATGACCTGGTTTTGCACATTCTGCGCTGCAGCTGGCAAAGCGGTAAAGACAGTAAGAGCGGTGCCGCACAGAAGGCGGGCCCGCGGCGCGATACAGACGGCCATGGTATTTCCCCAAGTTTCAGGTTGGTGCTGGGCTTGCCCTGAAACGGGGCTGGCGTGGCGGTTTCCCGGGTCTTTTAGGCACTCCACTTGACACATGCAAGTGCATGTTAGCGACGGCGCGTTGCGCACCGCACTGCCGCAGCTTGTCGAAATCAGGCTGGATCAGGCCGGATCACACCAGCACAACCGGTCGGTCGCCCAGGGTGTGGACCTCGGCGCAGGTGCCGAAGACCTGTTCCAGCATTGCCGTGGTCACGGTGTCTCTCGGGGCGCCGTCAGCCACCACCTCACCTGCCTTCAGCACCACGATACGGTCGGCATAGGCGGTGGCATAATTGATGTCATGCAACACGATCACGATGGTGCGGCCCTGGTTGTCCGCCAGCTGCCGCAGCCGCGCCATCAGGCTGCGGGCCGCGGCCAGGTCCAGATTGTTCAGCGGCTCATCCAGCAGCAGGAAATCGGTGTCCTGCACATAGGACATGGCGACAAAGGCCCGCTGGCGCTGACCGCCCGACAGGGTCTCCAGCTGGCGCTGTGCCAGGGGCGCGAGGTCGAACTGCGCCAACGCCGCCTCGACCCGGCTGCGGTCCTGCGCCGTGGGCCGCCCGCGGTGGTGCGGATAGCGGCCAAAGCCGACAAGATCCCGCACCGTCAACCGGCTGGAGGCATTGACCTGCTGCGGCAGGATCGCCAGTTTCCGCGCCAGCGCCCGGTCGTCGCAGTCGCCCAGCCGCATGTCATCGACGCGGATCTGTCCCTGTTGCAGCGGCTGTAGCCGCGCCATCAGCGACAGCAGGGTCGACTTGCCCGCGCCATTGGGCCCCGCCAGCGCAATCACCCCGCCGCGGTCCAGCCGCAGGGACACATCGGTCAGGATCTGCGTCTGGCCGACCCTGTGGCTGACGGATTGAATATCGATCATTGTTTCAGCCCTTTCAGCAGCAAGGTCAGGAACACCAGCCCGCCCATGAATTCGACAACCACGCTCAGCGGCGTGCTGAGATGCATCACCCGCTCCATCGCCCATTGGCCGCCGGTCAGGACCACCCCCGCCATCATCGCGCTGGCGGGCAGCAGCACGGCATGGCGGTGCGTCGGCAGCAGCAGGTAGGTCAGCGCCGTCACCAGCAGCCCAAAGAAGGCCACCGGCCCCACCAGCGCCGTCGACACCGCCACCAGCAAGGAGATCACCAGCAGCGCCTGCCACTGGCTGCGTTGCGGGGACTCTCCCAGGGACACCGCCGCCACCGGCCCCAGCGCCAGCACGTCCAGCCGGAACCGCATCCGCCAGGCGGCGGCCAGCGCGCCAAGGCACAGCACAGCGGCAATCGCCAACAGGTCGGTGTCGGCGCGCGAAAACCGCGCATAAGACGCCGCCTGCACCACGGCGTATTCATTGGGGTCGATCATCCGCTGCAAGAAACTGGTGATCGAGCGCAGCATCACCGCCAGAACCACCCCGGTCAGCACCATCCGCATCAGGTCTCCGCGCCCGGCCCGCAGCACCGCGCCAAACAGCACCAGCGCCGCAGCGCACATCAGCACCGCGCTGCCCGCCATCACCAGCTGCCGGTCCAGCAGCAGGAACTGCTGCGCGCCCAGGCCGAAAACCAGACCGCTGAGCAGCAGGATATACAGCGCATCAAACCCCATGATCGACGGCGTCAGCAGGCGGTTGCCGGTGAGGGTCTGAAACAGCACCGCCGCCACCGCCTGCGCCGTGCCCGCCAGCAGCAACGCCGCCAGTTTCTGGCCACGGAACATCAGCGCAAACTCCCAGCTGCCCTTCACCCCGGTGAACAGGTAGGCCGCGCAGCAGGCCGCCAGGGCCAGCGCCAGCAACAGCATCCGATCACGCATCCCGCGCCCCCCGACCATAGAGCATCCACAGGAAAACGGCCGCCCCCAGGATCCCGATCACCGTCGCGGCGGGGATTTCAAACGGGGGGATCACCAGCCGCCCGACCAGATCCGCCGCCAGCACCAGCGCCGCCCCCGCCAGCGCCGTCACCGGCAGGCTGCGGCGCAGGTTGTCGCCCGCCATGCGGCTGACCAGATTGGGCACCACCAGCCCGACAAAGGGGATCATCCCCACCGTCACCACTGTCAGCCCCGACACCACCGCGATCACCACCAGCCCCGCTAGCACCACCTGCCGGTAGTTGAGGCCAAGGTTCAGGCTCACCGCCTCGCCCAGACCCAGGATCGACAGCTGATCCGCCACCAGATAGCTGGCCAGCGCCGCCAGCCCGGCCAACCACAACAGCTCATAGCGGCCCCGCATGGCGCCCGTGAACTCACCGCTGAGCCAGATTTCCAGATATTGCAGCATATCCGCCTGAAAGGCGGCATAGGCGGTGGCCGCCCCGATCACGCCGCCATAGACCAGCCCCACCAGCGGCACCAGCAGCGGCTGGGCCGGCGGCAGCCGCCGGGTGATGGCAAAAAAGCCGAGGCTGCCCGCCAGCGCGGTCAGCGCCGCCAGCGCCATCTTGACCGGCAGCGGCGCCCCCGGCAGCAGCACCGAGGTCAGCAGGATGCCCAGCACCGCGCTCTGGCCGGTCCCGGCCGTCATCGGCTCGACAAAGCGGTTCTGGGCGATCAGCTGCATGATCTGCCCTGCCACCGCCAGCGCCGCACCGGTCAGCAACGCCGCCAGGGTGCGCGGAAGGCGGCTGTCGCGGATCAGCTCCCATCCCGCACCCGTGGTCAGCAGCGCCCGCACGTCCGCCCCCGCCACGCCGACCACCAGCGACGCGCAGACCAGCGCCAGCAGCGCCGTCAGAGCGATCAGCGTTGCGCGAGCCACGGCGTCAGCGGCCTTCGAAGGCCGCGGTCAGCTGGTCGAGGGTGCGGTTCATCGACTGGATGCCGCCGCCCGCGATATAGATGTCGGCCGCATTCAGATAGACCACCTGCCCCGTTTCCCAGGCTTTGGTGTCCTGCACCAGCACATTGTCCAGCGTCGCCGCCGCGCTCTCGCCCGGACGGCCGATAGCCGCCAGCCGGTCCACCACGACCAGCCAGTCGGGGTTCTTTTCCTGGATGAATTCGAACGAGACGCTCTCGCCGTGCACCGAACTGCCGATCTCCGGCGCGGCTTCGGGCAGGCCGATGCTGTCATGCAGCCAGCCAAACCGCCCGCCGCGACCATAGGCCGAGATCTTGGGACCGTTGGTCATCACCACCAGCGCCGTGCCCTTGCCCGCGGCGGCAGCGCGCGCCGCGGCCAGGCGGGTTTCAAAATCAGCCTTCAGCGCGGCGGCCTGCTCCTGGCGGTCAAAGATCTTGCCATAGGCGTCAAGCCGGGCCAGCGCCTCCCCGATGGTGTCATAACCGACGGTCATGTCGATGGCGGGTGCGATCTTTGACAGCGGCTCCACCTGGTCGGAGCTGCGGCTGCCAACCACGATCAGATCCGGCGCCATGGCGTGCAGCGCCTCCACATCCGGCTCCCAGAAGGTGCCGAGATCAGCGGCCTTCTTCGCCACCTCGTCCAGATAGTCCACGTAGAGCGCGTTCAGCGTACCGGCAATCGGCACCCCCAGCGCCTCCAGCGTATCAGCCGCGGCCACGTCAAAGACGGCAACGGTCTTGGGGTTCAGCGGTGCCTCAGCGGCGCCGCGATAGGTGTCGACGGTGACGGTATCAGCCAGCAGCGGCGTGGCGGTCATCAATGCGGCAACACAGGCAAGCGTACGGAAAACCATGAATGGCCCCCTTGGAAATACAGCGATATTCAGGATTTCGGGCTTGCGCCATGCCGGGGCATGTCACTGGCTGGCGCTTCCATGCCACAGACCACCGCCAAAGACCATATCTGATGCACAGTTTGCCCACTCCCACGGAAACCGGCCTACCCCACAAACTATTTTTTGTTGGGTAATCCGGCCGTCTACGCTACCCTACAGAAAATAGTTTGTAGGGTAGCGACCATGATTCACCCCCACAGCGCCATCGGCACCGCCGCCTGGACTGAGCTGTTGCGCCTGTTGCAGGACAGCAGCCTCGGCGCGCTCAGGGGCAGCCCCCGGCGCAAGGCCATCGGCAACAAACACTATTGGTACGACCGCTACCGCCTCGGCACCGAGGTGGTCGACCGCTACATCGGCGAGGACACGCCAAAGCTGCGCGCGCGGCTTGAACGGCAGGCCGAAATCACCCGCCAGGCCAAGGTCAGCGCGCGCGAACGGGCCCGCCTGATGCGGGTGCTGCGGGCCGAGGGTTACCTGATGCCCGATGCACAGACCGGCCAGGTGCTGATGGCGATGGCCCGGGCTGGGGTGTTCCGGCTGGGCGGCACCCTGGTCGGCACCCATGCCTTTCGCCTTTACGAGGGCGAGCTGGGTCTGCGCATCGGCTTTGACCAATCAGCGGTGACCGACGACATCGACATCGCCAGCTTCGAACGGCTCTCTGTCGCGCTCAAGGATCAGGTGGATGAGCCGCTGACAGAGGTCTTCTCGCAGCTGAAATTCGACCCCCTGCCCGCGCTGGAGCCGGGCCGGACTTGGCGCTGGCGGCAGACCGATCGCTCCACGCTGGTGGAATTCCTCACCCCCTCCTTCAGCGCCGAGGAGGGCCTGCGCGACCTGCCCGCCCTTGGCGTCTGCGCCCAGAGCCTGCATTACCTGAATTACCTGATCGCCGAGCCGGTGCAGGTGCCGCTGCTCTATCGCAGCGGGGTTCTGGTGCAGGTGCCGCGCCCCGAGCGCTTTGCCATTCACAAGCTGATCGTCGCCAGCCGCCGCCGGGGCCGCGCCGAGGATCTGAAAGCCCGCAAGGACCGCGCCCAAGCCGCCTTTCTGATCGAGGCGCTGGCCGAAACCCGGCCCGAGGATCTGGCCGACGCCTATGAACACGCCCAGGAAAACGGCCCCGCCTGGCGCCAGCGGCTGGACCGGACGCTGGCCCTGATGCCACAGAGCCGCGCACGGCTGGCGGCACTCTAGGCCTGCATCCCTGTCGCAGTGTCCCAGTGCCCTGCGCGATCGTTGACAAGACCGCACCGGCGCACTACCCCGTCTGGAACGTTCCACAGGCCCCGGCCCGGGCGCTTTGTGATGAACGTGCCAGACCTATTATGACAGCGCCGGACCTGCGCGACCGCGCGGCGCGGTTGTGCATCTGAACGAGCGGAGGTGACCCCATGAGACGTTTTCCCTTTCCCCGGCTGGTTGCCATCGGCGAAGCAATGGTCGAAATGGCCCCGGTCAGCGGCGACCAGTACCGCCGCGGCTTTGCCGGCGACACGTTCAACACCGCCTGGCACCTGTCGCAAACGCTGGCCGAGCGCGCCACCACCGCCTTTGCCTCGCGGATCGGGGCGGATGCGCTGTCAGAGGAATTTGCCGCCGGCCTCGCCGCGGACGGGCTGGATGCCAGCACCCTCGCGCGGGACCCGCGGCGCAACATGGGGCTCTACCTGATCGAACTGGACGGAGTCGAGCGCAGCTTTCACTACTGGCGCGGCCAGTCGGCGGCGCGGCAGCTGGCCGATGATCCCGCCTGGCTGGCGCAGACCTTTGCCGACACCGGGCTGATCCATCTCTCCGGCATCACCGTGGCGATCCTGCCGCCCGAGGGCCGCGAGACCCTGCTCAAGGCGCTGGCGGCGGCCCGCGCCAGGGGCACTGTGATCTCCTTTGATCCCAACATTCGCCCGGCCCTGTGGTCCTCCATCGCAGAGGTCCGCGAGACCATCCCCGCCTTCCTTGAAGTGACCGACATTGCCCTGCCCAGCTTTGACGACGAGCAGGCGAACTGGGACGATGCCGACCCGCAGGCGGTGCTGACGCGGATGTCGGCGCTTGGCGTGCCGGAGGTGGTGGTCAAGAACGGTGCCGATGCGGTTGCCCTGCGCCACGAAGGGCAGGACAGAACCATCGCAACCCCCGCCGTCGCGGGCATTTGCGACACCACCGGCGCCGGCGATGCCTTCAACGCCGGCTATCTGGCGGCGCGCTACCTGGGCCACGCGCCGCAGGACGCGGTGCGCCACGGTCAGGCGATGTCCGCCGAGGTGCTGTGCCATTTCGGCGCCCGCCTGCCCGCAGGCCGCGTGCCCCGCATCCCCGCCGCCGGCTGATCCATGCCACGTGCCTAGCCCCCGCCACCTGACCCGAGGCTCGAGGGCCGCAGTGACAGGCTGACCGGCGTGCGACTGCTGGGCGGCGGCGGCTCTGCGGTGTCCAGCCAGCGCACCATCGTCTCGGCCGCCTGCCGGCCGAGGCTGACAATATCGCAATGCACCGAGGTCAGCGGCGGATAGCTCTGCGTCGCCTCCTCGATGTCGTCAAAACCGCAGACCAGGACATCCGTGCCAACCCGGACGCCCTGCTGGTGAAATCCCGCCAGCATCCCCAGCGCCACCAGATCGTTAAAGCACAGGACGGCATCTACATCCGGGTGCGCCCGCCGCAGCTGCGCGGCGCTGGCGCGGCCAAAGGCGCGGGTCGACTCCCCGGTCAGCACCAGCGGCGCCAGCCCAGCCTGCGCGACCTCGGCCAGATACCCGGTTTCGCGCTCCTGCGTCACGCCGCGCCCCGTCAGACCGCCGACAAAAGCCACCCTGCGCGCGCCGCGGTCCATCAGATGCCGCGTCGCCGCGCGCGCACCCGCATGGTAATCCGGCGCCATGAACGGGAACTGATCCAACCTGTCGTCCACCTGCCGCAGCATCTGCATGGCCGGCACGCCCGCCCGCGAAATCGCATCAAAGGTCGCGGCCGTGTCGCCATAGGCCGGGCACAGGATCAGCGCCGACGCCCCGTGTTCGATCAACGAGCCGACCACCTGATGCTGCGCCCCGGCATCCTCGCCCGCGTTGGCGATCACCGCGGCATAGCCCCGGTCCGCCAGCGCCCTCTGCACGGCGGTGGCGAATTCGGCAAAGAACGGGTTGCGCAGCTCGTTGATGACGAGGCCGATCAACCCGGCGTTCGCCATCCGCATGTTGGCCGCGGCGCGGTTGTAGACATAGCCCAGATCCGCCATCGCCCGGCGCACCAGCGCCCGTGTCTCCTGCCGCACCGTGGGGCTGTTGCGCAGCACCAGGCTGACGGTTGACTTCGACACGCCGGCCCTCTGCGCCACATCTATGATCGTCGGCCTGCGTGCCATGATCGCTGCCCCCTGCTGTGCCCCCGCTTGCGCACGGCCCGCCGCGGTTACGCCAGATCGCCGTAATCCGGCGCCTGCCGCTTGCCGGTCACGGCCGCCTGCCGCACCGCATCCGCCACCATCAGCGATTTCAGCCCGTCCACGCCACTGGCCGCAGGCGCGCCGCCGTCCGCAGCGGCCCGTTCAAACGCCGCCACCACCGTTTCATAGGCGCCGACCCAGTCAAACGACACCTGCCGCCGTCCTTCGGCTGTGACCAGCGTGATCTCACCCTCCGGCCCCTCCTGCATGACGTCGCGGGCATATAGGGATCCTGCGCTGCCGTGGATCTCCAGCCCGTTGTCGGCAAAAGGATGGGTAAAGCTCTCATGGCTGTAGACCATCACCCCCGAGGGCATGGTCCAGACCGACATCGCAGAATCCTCAACCCCGTCGCCCAGCCCGCTGGCCCCTTTTTCCGCCACCACGAACTGCGGATCCTCCTGCAACAAGAAGCGCACCGTGTCGGCGTTGTGCACGGTGATGTCGGCGATCACCCCGCCGCCAGCCGCAGGCTTGTCCAACCGCCAGCCGTGCAGATGCTCCGGCAGCACCACCGCATGAAACACCCGCACCGAGCGCAGCTCACCCAGCGCGCCGTCGTCAAGCACCTGCCGAATGGCCCCAATCGCCGAGGAGCTGCGCAGGTGGTGGTTCACCGCCAGCACCACCCCCGCCTCGCGGGCGGCGGTGATCATCTCCTGCGCCTCGCTGCGGGTCATCGCCAGAGGCTTTTCGCACAGCACATGTTTGCCCGCGGCGATCGCCGCCAGCGCCTGCGGATGGTGCTTTTCATTGGTCGAGGAGATATAGACCGCCTCCACCTGCCCATCCGCCAAGGCCTCGGCCAGATCAGTCGTCCAGCGCGGGATGTCATGCGACTCGGCGTAGGACTCGGCGTGCTCCGCATTGCCGCTGACAACCCATCCGATCTCGGCGTCGGTTTGCGCACGGATCGCGCCGATCATGTTTTCGCTGGCAATCGTGCTTGCCCCGATCAATGCCCACTTCATATCATTCCTCTCCCTTCTCAACCGGTGCCGCGGCTGCGGGACCATGCCACTCTCTGACCTTGGCGGTTGCCCGCCACCTTAAAGCATCCCCTCCACCGCCGCTGCGAAGGCAGCGGGGGCTACAAGACCATTCAGTTGATATTGTTCCAGTATCGGGCAGCAGGCGGCGCCGATGGCGCGCGCATTGGCGCCGACCTCGCCCGCGTCGATACGCGGCAGGATCAGCCCGCGCGTGTCCAGCCCGGCGATCCAGCGCCGCACCCGTGTCTGGGGCCGCGACGCCGCGGCGCGCGCTCTCACCGGCCATGACTTGCCCTCCACTCCCCCGCAGCTAACCTCTGCGCCGTTAGTTTGTAAAGTTCATAAACTAATTGACATCCCCCCTGACTTTCGGCTTGTTTCGCGGAATCGCAGGCCTGCGTGCGGGCCTGCCCCGTGACTGAAAACTCGTGCGACTGCGACCCGTGTGACTTCGAAAGGTGCCCTGATGATCCTCTGCTGTGGCGAAGCCCTGATCGACATGATCCCCACCTCCAGCCGCGACGGGGCCGCAGCCTATGTGCCCAACTGCGGCGGTGCCGTGTTCAACACCGCCATCGCGCTGGGTCGGCTGGGAGTCGACACCGGCATGGTCACCGGTCTGTCCAATGATCTGTTCGGCCAACAGCTGCGGCAGGCGCTGCACGACAGCGGTGTCGATACCGCGCTGACCGTGGCCAGCGACCGGCCCAGCACCCTGGCCTTCGTGCAGTTGCAGAACGGTCAGGCCAGCTACAGCTTCTTTGACGAAAACTCCGCCGGCCGAATGCTGACACCCGACGACATGCCGACACTGCCCGACAGCGTGACGGCCCTGTATTTCGGCGGCATCAGCCTCGCCTGCGAACCGGGCGCCGAGGCCTATGCCGCGTTGCTGGAACGCGCAGGCCGCGCGCGCGCGGTCATGCTCGACCCCAACATCCGCCCCGCCTTCATCCGGGACGCCGCCAGCTATCGCGCCCGGCTCGACCGGATGCTGCGCCATGCCGCGATCATCAAGGTCTCGGACGAGGATCTCGACTGGCTGCTGCCCGAAGCCCAGAGCGAGGCCGATAAGGCCGCCCGGCTGCACGACCGCGGTCCCGCGCTGGTGATCGTCACCCGTGGCAGCGCCGGTGCCACCGGCTATCTGTCCGGCCGCGACCCGGTGCAGGTGCCCGCCCCCAAGGCCACGGTCGTCGATACCGTCGGCGCGGGCGACACCTTTAATGCGGGCGTTCTCGCCAGCCTCTGGCAGCAGGGCCATCTGACCCGCGCCGCGCTGGCCGACCTGTCGCCGCACGCCTTGGCCGAGGCACTGGCCCATGGCGCCCGCGTGGCGGCGGTGACCGTCTCGCGCGCGGGCGCCAACCCGCCCTGGGCATCAGAGCTGTAGACCGCGCACAAGGCGCGGGGGCGGTCAGCCCGACGGATCAGCCGCACCCGCGCCCCGCGCCCAGTCGGCAAAGCGCTCCACCTCGGCCCGGCGCGGATGATCGCTGCGGCAGACCGCCCAATAGGTCCGCCCCGGCAGCACGTGATCCGACAGCACCCGCAGCCGCCCCGCCGCCACCGCGCCGTCGATCAGCACCGAGGACGCCAACACCGCCCCCTGCCCGGCCAGCGCCGCATCCAGCCCGTGCAGCTCTTCCGAGACATGCTGCGCAATCCGCGGCACCGCGCCGCCGGTCTGCGCCCCCGCGCTCCAGCGCTGCCAGCTCGGCGCCGCCGCGTCGCTGCGGCTCCAGCGGTAGTCGATCAGCGGCAGCCGCAGCACATCCGCCGCAGCCACAGGCCCATCCGCCTTCAGGTCCGCCAGCAGCTGCGGCGCACAGACCGGAACCAGATGGTCTGAAAACAGCTGCACCCAACGCTCTGTCGCACCCGCACCTGCGTCCACCGCGTAACGCACCGCAAAATCGGCCCCGCCACCGCCCAGCCCGGCGGGCCGGTTGTCGGCCTCCACCGACAGCCGCAGCCCGGTCTCGCGCTGCAAATGCGGCAGTCGTGGCATCAGCCAGCGGCTGGCAAAGGCCAGCGTCACCGAAACCGTCAGCGGCACCGCCTGCGCGCCTGGCGTCAGCCCGCTGACCGCCGCTGCCATCGCGTCGAAACTCTGCCGCAGCACCGGGTACAGCGCCGCCCCCTCCGCCGTCAGCCGCACCGGTCGGGGATAGCGGTGAAACAGCGTCACCCCCAACTGCGCCTCCAGCTGCCGCACCTGATGGCTGATCGCGGTCGGGGTCAGGCCCAGCTCTTCCGCGGCACGCGCAAAATGCAGATGCCGCGCCGCCGCCTCGAAGGCGCGCAACCCATGAAGCGGAGGCAGTCGCCGCATCGTCGGTTCTCCTTGCAGCCGGTGCCGCCCCTTGCTGAATCTCATTCATCATGGGGCTGAAAAATTCGCTTTCGCCAAACCCTTGGCGGGTCGCTACTCAGTTGGGGCAAACCTACCGCAGGAGACTGACCATGACCACCATGTTGCGCATCGACGCCAGCGCCCAGTTGCAGGATCGCTCGCTGACCCGCCGCCTGACCCAGCTGTTCACCGAAACCGTTCTCGACCAGGCACCGCAAACCCGGCTGATCACCCGCGACCTCGCGCAGGAACCGGTGCCCCTGATCGACCACCGCTTCATCCACGCCGCCTTCACCCCCCCGGCGGAGCACGCGCCCTGGATGGCCGCCAGCCTTGCGCTGTCTGACCAGCTGATTGCCGAGGTCGCCGCCGCAGACCTCATCGTGATGGGGGTGCCGATGTACAATTACGGCATGCCCGCCGCGCTCAAGGCCTGGTTCGATCAGGTCGCGCGCATCGGCAAGACCTTCTCCTTCGACCTCGCCCGCGGCGACTACCCGATCGCGCCGTTGCTGTCGGGCAAGCGCCTTGTGGTGCTGTCCTCCAGAGGGGAGTTCGGCTTTGCCCCCGGCGGCATCCGCGCGCATCTGAACGCGCTGGACCCGGCAATCGCGGCCTGCGCGCATTATCTCGGCGTGGCGCCGGACGCCATCGACACCGTCAGCATCGAGTATCAGGAATTCAAGGACGCCCGCCACGAAGCCTCCATCGCCGCGGCCGAGCAGCGCACCCGCGCACTGGCAGCGGAACTGGCCACCGCAGGCGCGCGCGCCGCCTGAACCCGCCCCCTCCGGTTGCGATGGCCCTTTTACAATGTCACGGGGCCATGCAAGATGGCCCGCGTGTCTTACCACCTCGCAGCCGGAGACTTCGCGGTATGATCAGACCACTGGCGCTGTGTTTATTGCCCCTCCTTGTCGCCGCACGGCTGACCTGCGCCCAACCCGTCGCCGCGCCTGCCGAAACCGCCGCGACGGCATCGCCACCGGCGGTTGACTGGCCGCAGATCCTGGTGGACCCGTCCGGCAAGTTTCACGGCCCCGCCGATCTGATCCTGCCGATGCCCTGCGGCGGCGGCATGGCGTTTCAGCGGGTCAGCGTACCGGTGGATCTGACCAGCCCGCTGTCGGACCGCGCCTTTCGCATGGGCCAGTCAGAGGCCCGCACCGCCTTCTCCGACTATCTCAAACCCACCCATCTGCGCGGCGCTTTCGACGATGCGCAGGCCAATGTCAGCTACTACTACCTGGCCCGATATGAGCTGAACGAGGCCCAGCATCGCGCGTTGACCGGCGACTGCGCCGCAGCGTTCAAACCGGTGCAGGCCCGCGCCAAGGGCGGCCTCAGCTGGTTCGAGGCGGTAGACCTGTCGCGCGCCTATACCGTGTGGCTGATGCAGAACGCCCGCGCCAGCCTGCCTCGGCAGGGCGACCGGCTCGGCTTTGTGCGCCTGCCGACCGAACCCGAATGGGAATATGCCGCCCGCGGCGGTGCCCGCGCCGATGCCGCAGCCTTTGCCGCGCGGCACTTCTTTGCCGAGGGCGCGCTGACGGATTACGCCGTCTACCTTGCGCCCGGCAGCGGCACAAAGGGGCTGGCGATCACCGGCGCGCGGCGCCAGCCCAACCCGCTCGGCCTGCTGGACATCTACGGCAACGCCGAGGAGCTGATGCTGGAACCCTTCCGCATGAACGCCATCGGGCGCAGCCACGGCCAGACCGGCGGGCTGGTCACCCGCGGCGGCTCTGCCGACCTGGAGGCGGCGCAGATCTACACCGCGCGGCGCAGCGAATACCCGCTGTTCAACCCGCGCAGCGGCCAGCCGCTGGCCGGTGAATTCTTCGGCGCGCGCTTTGTGATCTCGGCCGCGGTGGTCTCCGAGGACCGCTACAGCCAGATCCAGGACAGCTGGGCCGCCGAGGCCGACCGCCCGGCAACCGCAGGCGATGATCCCCTCGCCGCCCTCACCACCCTCCTGGAGGAGGAGCTGGACCCGCGCCGCAAGGCCGCGCTCAGCGATCTGCAACTGGAGTTCCGCCTCGCCCGCGAGGCGGCGGCGGACTCGTTGTTCCAGGCGGCGAAATCCACCCTGCTCAGCGGCGCCGCCTTTGTGGAAACCCTGCTCGAAGGCAGCCGCGAGATCGCCCAGCTGACCCGCGACAGCCTGGCCCTGCGCGACACGGTCAACGTCACTCTTGGCAGCCAGCGCGCCCAGCTGATGCAGACGCTGACCCTCAACGTGGACCGGCTGACGGCGCTGCGGGCGCGCCGCGACACCTATCTGCTGTCTTATCGCGCCACGCTGGAAACCCTTGCCACCGATGTCGACGCCGACACCCGCCAGCGCGCCTTCGACAGCCTGACACAGGATTTAACCGCCGCCGAGCAGACCAGCCTGCGGTCGATGGTCGACCGCTTCTGGGCCGATCTGCCCACCTATCTGCAACGCCCTGATATGGCTCAGGATCAGCTGTTGCAGCTGGCGCTGGACTGACCGCGCTTGCGCAAACGCTGCAATTGCGCCTAAACTTTTTGTAATTGAGCTGCCATTCCGGACCATCTCTCCCCCCCGGATTACGGTTTCCGTAACCGGCGCGGCCTAGATGTTCCGATGCATAAAAGTACCGATTTTTTAGTCTCTGAGTGGGGGAGTTCCTTATGGCCCGGCAAATTCTTTCCAAATCGATTGGCGGCGCGATGCTGTCCGCCTTTATCCTGACGACATCGGCGGAGCGCGCCACTGCGGATCTCGGCGATGCCCTGCTGGGGGCTGGGGCGGTGGCCATCATCGGCTGCGCCACCGGCGCCATCAACTGCAAGAAACGCCAGCGCAGCAGCGGCAGCAGCACCACGCGCAAATCCACCGGCATGAGCGCCGCACAGCGCCAGCAAAACCGCGAGATGCAATCCGCGCTCAACAGCTTTGGGTTCAATGCGGGCACGGTGGACGGCGTCCCCGGCCGCAAAACCCGCGAGGCGGTGCGCGGCTATCAGGGCTACATGGGCTATCCGGTGACCGGTCGGCTCAATGATTGGGAACGCCAGACCCTGATCGACAGCTGGAACAACCTCAACGCGGGCGCCGGCAATGCCTATCCGCGCACCATGGCCGCCCGGGGCCCACGCGGATTGCTCGACATCGCCAGAGATCCCAGCTTCCCCGCCCGATACGGTGATCCGGCGGCCGGGGGCTACAACGGCCAACAGCAACAGCCGGGCTATGCAAATCCCAATGCCGATTGGCCGCCACAGCAACAAGCCGGTCTCCAGCCCCAGGCCCAGGGCGGCAGCGCCTACCCCTCGCCGCAGACAGGCGGCCAGGTGATTGGCGGCGCGGCTGCCGGTGCCGCCGGTGCCGCGATCCAGCCGCTGAAGCCGCTGCAACCCACCGGCCAGGCCGCCGTCTCCGCCGCCGCCCGCTGCGAGCTGGTGGACCAGACCACCCGCATTCAGGGCGGTGTCATCATGGCCTCCAACATGACCGACCCGAACCAGGCGCTGAGCGAGAAATTCTGCGAGGCGCGTGGCTTTGCCATCACCCAGGGCGGCTCGGTCGCGGCGCAGTTTGCCGTCTCCGAGAACGAGCTGACCGGCACCTGCGGCCAGATCGAAACCGCCTTTGACCCGGCCATCACCAGCCTGCCCAACGCGCCGATGAACCAAGTGCTGGATTCCGCCCGCTCCACGGCCCAGGGGCTGGGGCTGGCCGATCCGGCCACCGCGGCCGCCTATGGCCAGATCTGTCTCGGCATTGGCTACCGGCTCGACAACGCCAAGATGGCACTGGCCGGGGCGCTGGCCCTGCTGACTGCCGGGCACCGCCCCTATGGCGAGATCGTCGGCCATCACCTGCGCGAGGGCTTTGGGGTCACCGCCAACCGCGACATGGCCGGCAGCTGGTATCTCGACGCGATGGGCGCGCTTGAACAGGGCGCAACCCCGGTCTTCGTGCCCTCGATGACGCAGGAGCGCATCCAGTCGATCCGCACCGCGCTGCAACTGGAGCGCCAGCGCGCCAGCGGCGCGGCAGCGGTGCGGGTGGTGCCCGCAGCCAGCCAGCTGCCCGCGTTGCAACCGCTGAAGAACTGACCCGCCGTTGCCGCACCGCAGGCGCGGTCCGGCTGCGCTGGTCCGCTGCCGCAGACAGGCCCGCCGACCCACCGCACAGCCGCGCCCCCTTGGGGCGCGCAGGGCGGCCTGCGGCCCATGCGGCCCCTCTGCCAGTGCAGGCAACAATCTGAAATACAGGGGGTTTCTCATCAATGGACGCCACCGGACAGCCGCAGATCTCTGCCCGCTTTATCGTTGACCGTGTCCGCCCGCTGACGTTTACTTGTTAAGGGCGAAGGACACTGTGATTACCATGCGTGCGATTTTGGCATTTACCGGCGCCGGGGGGCTGATTGCCCTCGTGATGTGGGCGGCGCTGGCGCTGCTGCCCGCCTGTGGCGCCGCCGGGCGCATCGCACCCAGCTGGCTCGACTGGTGTCCGGTGAACCGCCAAAGCCAACTGGAGACCCGGCTTGCCGCCCTCAGCAACGCCAACCGCACCCTCGAACGCACCATTCTGCTGCGCGAACGCGAACTGGCGCGGAAACACTGCGCCCCCGTCGCTGCCGCCCCGCCACAACCCGCCACCCTACCGCCGCCGATCGACCGCCAGGACTGGGACAACCGCCAGATCGGCCTGCTGGAGGGCTGCTGGCAACTGGACTCGCGCTTTGTGACCACCAACCGCGAAACCGGTGCCCAATCGCGCTACACCGAATGGGTCATGTGCTTTGACGCCAGCGGCCGCGGGCGCGAGGACATGTACGCCGACAATGGCAACAGTTGCAGCGGCCCGGTGCAGGGCCATTTCAATGCCGATGGCCATCTGGTGATCGAACAGCCCGGCGACCTGCCCTGCAGCGACGGCGGCTACATCTACCGGCTGCGCAGCAGCTGCCAGCTCAAGGACAACGGCACTGCCAGCTGCGCGGTCGAACAACCGGAGGTCGGTGGCGCCACCACCGTCGATTTCCGCCGCGCCCAAAGGGACAGGTAATGGCTGAACACTATCTGACAAAGACCCGCTTCGATCCCGGCCAGTGCCTGCCCGCAGATGGCACCCCGGTGCTGGAGGCGCACGACCGGCTGACCGCCCTGCTGCGCGACCACGCGGGCGCGGACGCCGCACAGCTCTTTGCCGAACCCCTGCTCAGCCGCGGCGCAGAGCCCTCCGTCGCCTGGTACAGCGACGCGGCAGGCACTGCCCAGCCCCTGGCGCGGCTCGACAGCGCCGGGCAAGACACGCTCGGCGCCGAGCTGCGCCGCCGCCTGGCCCCGCTGCGCCCGCTGCTGGAAGATGCCGACACCGGGCCGCTGGTGGCCGCGGCCCTGCACATCAGCGATGCGGCTGACATCTGGTCGGTCGACGGCACTCCGGTGCTCATCAACTGGGGGATGCTGCCCGCTGGCATGGCCGCAGATCCCGAAAGCCGCGCCGCCCATTACCAGCAGACGCTGGGCCGCTTCCTGCCGCTGGCCACGGCGCCCCCGCTGGACGCCGCGGAACGCGCCGCGCTCGCCGCCGCATCGGCGGACGGCACCGAAACCCCGCCCGCCCCGCATAGCGCGCAGGCCACCGCCGCCGCTGTACCCGCCGCGGGCATGGCAGCAGGTACAGCGGCTGGCACGGCGGCCGCAATGGCGGCGGGTGCCAATCCTGCGACCGATGCCGACTCCCGCCCCGCCAGCACGTCCCCGGTCCCCACGCCGCCTGCGCGGGACGGCACGGCGGCGCCGGTGCCGCTCTGGGCTTGGCTGCCGCTACTCGCGCTGTTGCTCATCACCGGCGCGGTGCTGATCTGGCTGCTGGTGCCGGGCAACCGGATCTTTCCCGCGCAGGCCCGTCCCGTCGTCTCCGACGAAGCCGCGCTGGCCGCCTCGCAGGAGGTCAACCGCGCCCTTCAGTCCCGGCTTGCGCAACTGGAAACCGCACTGGATGGCGCCACCTGCAAGGCTGACGGCACCCTCTTGATGCCCGACGGGCGCACCATCGAGGGGCTATTGCCCCCCGACCCCTCGGACCGCAGCGATGTGCCCGGGGCCATCCGCCCCGCCGACCGCACAGCCATCCTGCCGCCGGATCCCGAACGGGTGCAGGTGCCCGTCGCCGACGCCCCCAAGGACACCCAATCCCTGCTCGCCTACATCGAAGACCGCACTGCCATCGTGCTGGCGCCGTCGGCAAATGGCCTGTCCAGCGGCACCGGTTTCTTTGTCGGCCCCGACCTGCTGGTCACCAACTTCCACGTCATCGCCGCCCCCGGCGTCAACGCGATCTATGTCACCAACAAGGCGCTTGGCACCATCCAGCAGGCGCAGGTGCTGAAATCCATGGGCCCGTTCGAAACCACCGGCGGCGACTTTGCGCTGCTCCGGGTGGCGGGGGCCAATCAACCCGCCTTCACCGTGCTGGAGGCCGATGAGAGCCTGCGCCTGCAATCGGTGATCGCCGCAGGCTATCCGGGCGATCTGTTGCAAAGCGACGCCCAGTTCCAGCAGCTGCGCACCGGCGACCGCACCGCGGTGCCAGAGCTGGCGGTGACCGACGGCACCGTCTCCGCGCAGCAGACCCTGAACGCCCGGTCCCGCGTGGTGGTGCATTCAGCGCCAATCTCGCAAGGCAACTCCGGCGGGCCGCTGATCGACATGTGCGGCCGTCTGGTCGGGGTCAACACCTTCGTCAAGAAGGGCGCCTTGCGCAATTTGAACTTTGCCCTCTCCGGCGCGGACCTCAGCCGCTTTCTTGCCAATACCGACGCGCTGCCGCAGGTGGTGACGCAGGTCTGCGATCCGCAGATCCGCCGCCCCGCCGCGCCGCGGGCCGCCAGCGCCCCAGACGCAGCCTCGGCACCAGCTGAGCCTGCCGCCTCCGACCCGGGCCGCGTCGCCCCGCTGCCGCAGCTGCCGGCCCTGACCCCGCAGTCAGAGTGAGCCGGAGCGATGTTCGAAGCCTTCCTCGCCAACACCTCGACCCAGGGCCTCGCGCCGCTCGGCACCGCGCCGCAGCGCTCGTTCGAGCTGATCACCGGCACCGTCCGCGATGCGCTTGGCGACGCCCACGCCGCCCTGTTCGCCGAGCCGGTCGCCACGCAATACGGCGATCGCTTCGACTGGTACGCCACCACCGCCGGCCAGCCCCGGCCCCTGTCCGACCTCGACGAACAGGACCGCAACACAGCCGAGGACCGGCTGGCCGCGCTGACCGCCGACATCGCCGCGCTGGGGCAGACGCTTCTGGACAAACCCGACCCCGACAGCCAGCGCCTGGGCGAGGCGCTGATCAACGCGCTGCGCTACCCCGGGCCGGGCAGCGTCTACGTGCTGACGGGCGACGGCGATCTGCAACCGGTGCTGCTGAACTGGGCCTGGGTCTCCGACAGCCAGGCCAGCGTGACCGGCGATCTCAGCGGCATAGAGGGGCGCGCCCACGCCGCCCGCCAGACCACCACCCGCCAGGGCGTGGCCGCTGCGGCCACGGCTGCCGCACCTGCCTCCGCACAGGGGCGCCGCGCCGCCGCTGCCCCGCTGAACCTGTGGTGGCTGATGTGGCTGGGCTGGCTGCTGCTGGCGCTGATGCTCGCCGCCATCCTGTTCCTGATGATCGAGGCCTGCGCCCTGCGGCTGCCCGGCCTGCCCGGATATTGCCCACCGCCGGGGCCGGAGGCCGCGACCGCGCCGCGCGACACGTTGATCCTGCGCGACCGCATCGCCACGCTGGAACGCCAGATCGCCATTGCCGACCGCGCCTGTCAGCCGCAGCAGCAGGCCACACTGCCGACGCCGCCTGCCCCCATGCCCGTGCCCGCGCCTGTCCGGCCTGCCGCCCCGGCCGCCGACGCCGACAGCGCCCGTCTGGCGGCCCGCGGCGCGCGCGAGGGGCAGCTGACCATTTCGCTGCTGTGGGATTCGGTGGCCGACCTGCACCTGGACGTGCGCTGCCCCTCCAACCGGGTCATCAACTTCGACAACCGCCGCGGCTGCGGCGGGCGGCTGGATGTCGGTGGCAACCACGACATCCGTTCCGCCCAGACCGATGCGATCGAGAGCCTGTATTTCGACGCCCCCGCCACCGGCCCCTATGCCATTCGCGTGACGCTGTTCAATCCGCACGGCCAGGCCCGCACCCAGCCCTTCCGCCTGCGCATCCGCGATGGCAGCCGCACCCAGGTGATGCGCGGCACCGTCACCGCCCGCGGGCCGGGCTGGACCACGACCCATATCGTTGAAAAGGTGAACTGATGCTCAGCGACCGCAAACCCCAGATCCGCCCCCTCTCCGCGCTGCGCGAAGAGATCACCCTGGTGCCCTTTTCCGGCATCCAGATGCTGGATTTCGGTTTTGACCTCGCCAGCCTCGACATGCGCCCGCTGCGCTTTGTCGAGCGGGTGACCGGCCAGCAGGGCGATGAGAACATCCTCACCCTGTTCCCGCTCACCGGCGATGATGACCGCGACGCCGAGGTGCTGGATGGGCGCCGCGACGATGACGACGAATATTCCGTGCGCCCCGCCGCCGCGCTCGACCCCTTTCTCGACCAATGGGTGCCAATCCCTTTCCTGCGCCTCAAAAGCCAGCGCGGCCCGGCAGGTGAGCTGCAATATGATCCCGGCCCCTCCAGCTGGGCGCGCATGCGGGTGGTGGCGCTGGCGGAGCCGGACCCGGCCTCGGGCCATACCCACCGGGTGCAGATCGCGCTCGACACGGCGCTGATCCCCCAGCAACCGGCCAGCACCTATGTGGCGCCGGATCTGCCCGACGCCGAAAAAGCCCGCGATTTCAAACTGGCCAGCGATCCTAACGACATGCGCTGGTTCCTGCGCCGCCCCGAAACCGACGAGGCCGGCAATCTGCTCGATCACCAGCGCTGGGTCTCCGATTGGCTGAAGGAGCTGTTTCTGACCTTCAAGCGCGCCGAACGCCCCGGTCGGCGCTTCTCCGAAGACAGCCTGCCGCACCGGTTTGAACATTGGGCGCGCTACCTCACCTATCTGCATCTGGTTGAAAAGGCCGCAAAACCGCCGCGTGTGCGCTTTGCCAACACGGTCAGCGAGCGCGATGCGGTGACGCCGGTGAACGTCGATCTGGTGCTGGATGTCGGCAACAGCCGCACCTGCGGCATCCTGATCGAACAGTTTCCGGATGAAACCCGCGTCGACCTTGCGCGCTCCTACCCGCTGGAAATCCGCGACCTCAGCCAGCCGCAGTTCCACTATGCCGGCCTGTTTCCCAGCCGCGTCGAATGCGCCGACCTGCGCTTTGGCGATGACCGCTACGCCAGCCGCTCGGGGCGGCGCAACGCGTTCTCCTGGCCCAGTTTCGTGCGCATCGGCCCCGAAGCCCTGCGGCTGGTCCAGGGCGAGGAAGGCACCGAGACCGTCTCCGGCCTGTCGTCGCCCAAACGCTACCTCTGGGACAGCGCGGCGGTGCAGCAGGACTGGCGGTTTCACAACCACATGGACCCCAACAACCTGCCCAAGACGGTGCGCTCGGCGATGCGGCACCTGAACGAGGCGGGCGATGTGATGAGCCAGGTCCGCTACGAGGAGGACCAGCGTCTGCGCAAACGCGGCGAGACCCCCAGCACCCCGGCGATCCGGCCCCGGTTCTCGCGCTCGTCGCTGTTCGGCTTCATGATGGCCGAGATCATCGCCCACGCGCTGGTGCAGATCAACGACCCCGCCTCGCGGGCGCGGCGCGCGCAGTCAGACCTGCCGCGACGGCTCAACCGCATCATCCTCAGCCTGCCCACCGCCACCCCCGTAAAGGAACAGGCGATCATCCGCTCCCGCACCCTGGGCGCGTTGCAGCTGATCTGGCAGCAGCTGGGTCTGGACAACGTGCCCAAGCCCTACTCCAGCAAACCGCAAGTCATGGTCGACTGGGACGAGGCCTCCTGCACCCAGCTGGTTTACCTCTACAGCGAGCTGACCCAGAAGTTCGACGGCCGCATCGACACCTTCCTGTCGCTCAAGGGCCAGACCCGCCCGGCCCCCGGCGGCGGCGAGGAACCCTCGTTGCGGCTGGCCAGCATCGACGTCGGCGGCGGCACCACCGATCTGATGGTCACCACCTACCGCAGCGAGGCCAACCGCGTGCTGCACCCCGAACAGACCTTCCGCGAGGGTTTTCGCGTGGCGGGCGACGATCTGGTGCACCGGGTGGTCAGCACCATCGTGATCCCCCGCATCCAGGAATCGATTGAGGCCGCAGGCGGCGTCTATGTCGCGGAAAAGCTGCGCGAGCTGTTCGGCGGCGACATCGGCGGTCAGGACCAGCAGGCGGTGCAGCGCCGCCGCCAGTTCTCGCTGCGGGTGCTGGTGCCGCTGGCCGAGGCGATCCTGGCCCATTGCGAAACCTCCGAGGAATTCGACCGGTTTGACCTGCCGGTGGCCCGCATCCTGGGCCTGCCAGACCCGGCCCTGTCGGAACAGGACAGCGCGAAACCGGCCGCAGCCACCGACGCCGCCGCGCCCGATGCGGCAACCGACCCGGCCACAGACCCGGCCACGCAGATCAGCCCCGACATCCTTTCCTATGTCGAGGACGCCGCCGCCGCGCTGGGGGCCGCGGGCTGGAAGCTGGCCGATCTGGTGCTACAGTCCTCGCGCGAGGATGTGGACGCCATCAGCCGCGAGGTGTTCCAGCGCGTGCTTGGCAACATGTGCGAGGTGATCGACCATCTGGGCGTCGACGTGGTGCTGCTGACCGGTCGGCCCTCCCGCCTGCCCGCGATCCGCTCGATCGTCGAGGAAATGCTGGTGGTGCCGCCGCACCGGCTGATCTCCATGCATCAGTACAAGACCGGCCGCTGGTATCCGTTCCGCGATCCGGTGACGCAAAAGATTGGCGATCCGAAATCCACTGTCGCGGTGGGCGGCATGCTGATTGCCCTGTCGGAAAACCGCATCCCGAATTTCAAGGTCACCACCGGTGCCTTCCAGATGCGCTCCACCGCGCGGTTCGTCGGCGAGATGGACATCAACGGCCAGATCCTCGACCAGCGGGTTCTGTTCTCCGGGCTCGACCTCGACAGCAACAGCCCCGGCGACGACACCGCCGTGGTCAACCTCTACTCGCCGGTCTACATCGGCGCGCGCCAGCTGCCTTTGGAGCGCTGGACCACCACGCCGCTCTACCGTCTGGATTTTGCCGCCACCGGCAACCAGACCCGGCCGCTGCCGATCCGGGTGGAGCTGCGCAAGACCGATTTCGATGACAGCGACGGCGACAGCAGCGAGGAAAAGCTGCGCCGCGAATCCATGCGCGAAGCCTTTGAGATCGACCAGGTCGAAGACGGCGAAGGCGGCGCCATGAAAACCAGCGAGGTGGTGCTGAAACTGCACACCCTCGGCTTCAAGGATGAATACTGGATCGACACCGGCGTGTTCCAGGTCTGAGACAGCGAGATGACGAAATGAGCCAACAAGACGAACTGTCCACCCGTTGCACCGACGTCGCCCGCCTGTCGCGGGCCGCGCTCGACTGGATCAACGACCCTGAAAACGCCGCCACCATCGAAGGCCGCGCGGCGCATCTGCCCAAGATGCTGCGCAAAAGCGCGCGCCGCGCCGAACGTCTGGGCCGCGCCGCCCAGACCAAGATGAGCGTCAGCGTCTTCGGCCCTTCACAGGCGGGCAAATCCTTTCTGGTCTCGGTGCTGGCCCGCCCCGACCAGGGCCGCTTGACCGCCGATTTCAACGGCCCCGGCGGCCAGCTCGATTACATCAGCCAGGTGAACCCCGCAGGCGACGGGGAATCGACCGGCCTGGTGACCCGCTTCACCATGACCAAATCGCCCACCCCCGACGGCTTTCCGATCCGCCTCAACCTGCTCAGCGAGGCTGACCTCGCCCGCACCCTCATCAACAGCTTCTACGAGGACGGCGACCTGTCGGAGGAACCGCCCAGCCCGGAACAGCTCAGCAGCCATTTCGCCACCTTCCAGCCCAAGGCCGAAGCCGCCGACACCGGCGGTCTGGACTACGAGGAAGTCTTTGAAATCGCAGACTATGTTCAGAAATGGGTCAGCAAATCCGCATACGCCTTCAACCTCGCCAGCTTCTGGGACGAGGCCGCGGACCTGGCGCCCAAGCTCGCGCCCGCCGACCGCGGCCAGTTCCTGTCGATCCTCTGGGGCGGCTATGAACCGCTCACCGACCTCTACATCAAACTGGCCCGCGCCCTGGCCACCATCAACCACGCCGAGGTGATCTACGCCTCGCTTGATGCGCTGCAACCGCGCGAGACCTCGATCATCGACGTGAACACCCTGCAAGGTCTGTTCGCGCCGGAGGGGGACGACATGCTGCCGGTGCAGACCGCCGCGGGCCAGCAAGGCCAGCTCAATCGCGCGGTGATGACGGCGCTGGCGGCGGAGCTGGTGTTTCCCATGCAGGAGCAGCCCTCACCGCTGTTTGCCGAAACCGACCTGCTGGATTTCCCCGGTGCCCGCAACCGGTTTGAGGCCCCCCTCACCGTCACCCTGCGCAACCCCGAAGAGGCCGTCACCAACATGCTCCTGCGCGGCAAGGTGGCCTATCTGTTCGACCGCTACGTGTCGAACCAGGAAATCACCTCGATGCTGCTCTGCGTGCCGGACAGCAACATGGAAACCCTCAGCCTGCCGGGGCTGGTCGAACAGTGGATCGACCTCACCCATGGCGCCACCCCCGAAGAACGCGCGCAGAACGACTGTATCCTGTTCTTCGTGATGACCAAATTCGACAAGCACCTGATCGACAGCGCCTCCGGGGCCGAGGATTACGAACGCTTCGAACGCCGCATGGACGCCTCGCTGCTCAAGGGATTCGGCAAGGTGCCGACATCCTGGGTGCACCGCTGGGCGGGGGAGGCGCCCTTCACCAACTGCTACTGGCTGCGCAATCCCTATTATCCGATCGAAGCGCTGATCGCCTATGACGGCCACGTGGAAACCGGCATCCTGCCCGCCAAGCAGCAGCGCGTTGCCGAATTGAAAACCGGCTGCCTGCAAGCGCCAGCTGTGCAGCGTCACTTCAAGGATCCCGACCGCGCCTGGGAGGCGGCGCTGGGGCTGAACGACGGCGGCGTCAGCTACCTGATCGCGGAGCTGACCCGCGTCTGCAAACCCGAAAGCAAGCTGCGCCAGATCCGCAGCCAGATCGACACCCTCGCGGCCAAGCTGGCGCATGAGCTGGCCCAGTTCCACGTCTCCGACGACATCGAAAAACGCATCGAGGAAAAACGCCTCGCCGCCGCCCAGATCATCGACGGGCTGGTGCTGACCCTGTCCAACCACCGCTTCGGCGCGTTTCTGAAGGCGCTCACCGTCGATCAGGACGCGGTGCAGGACCGCATCTCCCGCGTGCCCGCCTCGATCCGCATCACCAATGCAGTAAGCACCGACATCGCCCCCCCCGCCGCCAGCCCGGCGCGCCCCGGTGCCCCGTTGCGGCCCGGTGCGCCACCGCGCCCGAACGCCCCCCCCCGTCCCGCGTCCCCTGCCGCCGCGCCCACTGTGGCCACTGCCGAACCCGCCCCAAAGGCAAACGGCGCCGCGCCCAGCCCCATCCGCACCATGACACCAGAGGCTTTTCAGGCCGACACCGCCATCGCGGTCTGGGTCGAGGGGCTGAACCGCCTGCGCGAGGACGAGGAGCGCCTCGCCATCTTCCACCTCAGCCCCGACGCTGCTGGCGATCTGGTCACCGAAATGGTGCACGGCTTCTCCCGCACCAATGTTCGTGGCCGGATGATGGAAACGCTGCGGCAGACCTCCTATGGGCTGACGCTGGACAAACAGGCGCCCGCTGCCGCCATCGTCTGTTCTGAGCGGATCAATGATTTCGTCACCCAGCTGGGTGCCCGCGACCCCGGTGCTGCACCGCTGATGATCGACCTCGGCAACGGCCAGTCGCGGCAGGCTTTCGCGCCCCGACGCGGCGCCGACAGCGCCAGCGGCCTGCCACAGGATCCCCGCCCCGCGTCCGAGGAGGCCTGGACCGACTGGGTGTTTGCGCTTGATGCCATGTGCGTCGCCAATGCCAAGGACGGCGAAGGCGGCAGCGTCAACATCGAACAGAACCTGCGGCTGGGCAGCGTGCTGGGCGATCTGGTCCCGCAGGCGGAGGTCTGAGCCGATGATCGACATCAGACCCGACCCCGACCACCCGCGCGGCGGCTTTGCGCTGCTCACCCTGCCCGCCACCAGCGCTGCGGAAGATCCCGTGCAGGTGGCGGTGTTCAACAGCTACCAGCAAAAATGGCTCGGCCCCGAGGGCTGGCAGCCCAACCGCACCACCCTGCCCGCCCGCGCCGCGCAGCAGGACGGTGATGCGCTGACCCTCACCCTCGGCCCCGACATCGTCAACCACCTCGAGGAAGACACCCACCTGCGGATCGAGGCCGCAGGCGGCGGCTGGGACATCTACTGGCCCGACAGCATCAACGCCGGTCCCGATCTGGCAGTGGTTGGCGGCATCGGCGGCACCGGTGCGGCCGCCCAGCCGCAGGAACCCACGCTCGCCACGGCGCCGCCGCCCGCGCCAGACCCCGCGCCCGCGCCTGAACCAGCGCCGGACCTCTCTGAAGCCGAGGACGAGACACCGCCAGAGGCCCCCGCCACAGGGGCGCCCGACAGGCCGCAGGCCGCCGACCGCTCCCGGCTGCCGCTGATCCTCTTGGCGCTGCTGCTGGTTCTTGCCCTCGCCGCGGCCGCCTATTACTTCGGGCTGCCTGCTCCGCAAGAGACGGCCGAGCCGGGCCCCACCCCCGTGGCCGAACCTGCGCCCGCGCCGCCACCGGAACCCGCAGCCGCCGCGCCCGACCCTTGCGCCGCCGACAGTCTGGCGGCCCTTCAGGGCGGGTTTGCCGCGCTGGCCGACCAGCTGCGCAGCTGCGGCCGCGCCGTCTCCGCGGATGCGGCCCTGGGTCACCTCGAACGCGCCGCTGCCGCCGATGACGCCGACGCGCTGGCGCTCTTTGGTGCGATCTACGATGGCGCGGTCACCGATGACGCGATCGAGACCACAATCGGCCTCAGCTTCCCCGACCAGCCCGCCCGCGCCGCCGAATATTACGCCCGCGCCGCCGCAGCCGGCTCGGCGGAGGCCGAAACCCGCCTCACCGCCGTCTGCACCCGCCTGCAAGAGGCCACAGACACCCTGTCGCAAAGCGCCCATGAAGATCACTGCCAGTAACTCCGGGAGCCCCGCCATGATGCCTGCCCTCCGCCGCTGCCTGCGCCTCTGCGCCGCCCTGCTGGCGCTGCTTGCCGTCCACCCGGCGCAGGCCCAGGACCAGCCCCGGGACCAGCCCCGGCGCCCGCTGCTGCTGGCGGGCACCGAAACCATCTATGAACGGGTCCTCACCCGCCCCGGCGCCACCCGCCACAGCGCCCCGGACGCGCCCGCGGACGACACCTACCCCGCCTTCCAGCCGCTCTATGTCTTTGCCCGCCAGGGCAACTGGCTGGAGGTCGGCCCCAGCCCCAACCTGCCGCCGCAGGGCTGGCTGCGGGCCGAGACATCGGTGCCGTGGAAACAGAACATCGTCGGCGCCTTCACCAACGCCGCCGGGCGCAGTCGCCAATTGCTGTTCGAGGATCAGGACAGCCTTGACTGGCTGATGAACCACGAGGCGATGCGCGACGTGCAGGAGCGTCTGATCGCCGAAGCCTCCGCCGGGGTCATCAACGGCGAACGCGGCGTGGTCTCGGTGGAGCCGGAGGAGTTCGTCAACATTCGCGACGACCTCTACCTGATGCCGATCCTCGATTTCACCGAGGCGCTGCACCCGCTCAGCTATGATGACATCCTGCTGATGCAGGTGGCCTCGGTGCCAAAACAGGCGGCAGCCGCCGGCGCCCAGCAGATCCAGGCCGACACGTCCGCCTTTGACGTCGGCATCGTCTTTGTGCTCGACACCACCCAATCAATGGAAAACTACATCGCCCTCACCCAGCGGGTGTTGCAAAACACCGTGCGCCAGATCGAAGGCACCGAGATCGGCGAGCTGGTGAATTTCGGCGTCATCGGCTTTCGCGACAACACCGCCGCCGTGCCGGAACTGGACTACCGCACCCGCACGCTGGTGGGCCTCGAACGCCGCCAGAGCCAGGACGCGGTGATCGCCGCCATAGGCCGCGCCACCGATGTCGCCCGCGCCAACTCCCCCGGCTTCAACGAGGACAGCCTCGCCGGGGTCGAGGACGCCATCGACACCATCGACTGGGATCAGCTCCAGGGCGACGGCGACCGCATCGACGCGCGCTATGTCATCCTCGTCACCGATGCCGGGCCCAAGGATCCCCGCGACCCCAACGCGCGCTCTGAAATCGGCGCGGTCGAGCTGCAAAAGGATGCCGAGGGCCGCAACATCGTGGTGATGACCCTGCATCTCAAGACCCCGAACGGCGCCGGCAACCACGCCTATGCCGCCAGCCGCTACCGCGAATTGTCCCGCTTTGCCGGGCGCGAGTATTATTTCCCGATCGAGGGCGGCTCGGAAGAAGCCTTTGCCGGCGTCGCCACCCGCCTCATCACCGCGCTTACCGACCATGTCCGCATCGTGCGCGGCGAGGACACCGTGCTGCCAGCCGAGGAAGCAGGGGAAGATCTGCTGGCCCTGGGCCGCGCCATGCAGCTCGCCTGGCTGGGCAGCGCGCGGGGCACCCAGGCACCGGACGTGATCCGCGGCTGGCTGTCGAACAAGGCGGTCGAACGCCCCGACCGGCTCGCCGTGGAACCCCGCCTGCTGGTCACCAAGAACGAACTTGCCAGCATGGCAGAGCTGCTGGACAACCTGGTGCGCTTTGGCGAACAGGCCCAAAGCTCCGAACAGAGCCTCGATTTCTTCTCTCAGGTTCAGGGGCTGATCGCCGACATGGCGCAGAACCCCGATCTCGTTATCAACGCCAAGGCCGACACGCTGGGCAGCGCCTTCGAATTCCTCGACCGGCTGCCCTACAAAAGCCAGGTGCTGGGCATGACCCGGCAACGCTGGGCCGAAAGCGCCATGATCCGCCGCAGCATGATCGACGGCATGCGCCAGAAGCTCGCCCAATACCGCAAGTGGCTGTTCGACAGCACCCTGTGGACGCCGCTCTATGACGGCGCGCCGGACGGTGAACACGTCTTTGCCATGCCCTTTGACGTGCTGCCCTGAGCGATGGCGGCGCTCTTGGACATTGCGGGGCTGGAGATCTCGCTGGCCGATGGGGAGCGCCAGTTCACCTTGCAGGTGCCGCAGTTGCAGCTCGCCAGCGGTCAGGCCTGGGGGCTGACCGGGGCCAGCGGCACCGGCAAGACGCTGCTGCTGGAAACCCTCGGCCTGTTGCGCCGCCCGCAAGCCTGCCAGCGCTTCCAGTTGCACGCAGGCGCGCCGCCGCCGCTGGATCTGGCCGCAGTCTGGACAGGCAGCGCCACGCCCGCGGCAGAACTGCGCGGCACCCACATGGGCTTTGTTCCGCAAAGCGGCGGCCTGCTGCCGTTTCTGACGGTGGCGGAAAACATCGCCCTGTCGCAACAGATCTCCGCCCGTCCCGACGGCGATTGGTGCCGCCAGCTGATCGCCGCGCTGGGACTGGAGGAGGTCCGCGCCCTGCGCCCCGGCGCGCTGTCGATCGGCCAGCGCCAGCGCGTCGCCATCGCCCGCGCCCTGGCCCACCGCCCGGCGCTGGTGATCGCCGATGAACCCACCGCGGCGCTGGACCCGGATGCCGCCGCCACCGCCATAGGTCTGCTCATCGACATGGCCGCCAGTGGCGGCGCCGGGGTCATCATCTCCTCGCATGATCTGGCCCTGCTGGACCGTTTCGCGCTGCACCGCGCCGCGCTGTCCCTCGTCAGCCCGCCGGGCCGCGCCCATGTCACCAGCCAGCTGCGGCTGGCACCGCAGGGCCACCCCGCATGCGACTGATCCTGTTCCTCGCCCTGCGCGACCTCTGGCGCCAGCGCATCCACCTGCTCTGCAACGTCGCAATCCTGGCCGGCGTTCTGGTGCCGCTGATGGTGGTCTTTGGCGTCAAGAACGGCGTCTATGACGCGCTCATCGGGCGCCTTTTGAACGACCCCGCCACCCTGCGGATCGAGACCACCGGCAACAACAGCTTCACCCACGCCGACATCGCCGAGGTCGCCGCCTGGCCCGAGGCAGGCTTTGTCACCGGCAAGACCCGCAGCGTGTTCGATTTTGTCAACGTCCGCCGCGCGGGCAGCATCGAGAAACGCGATGCCGTGCTCCTGCCCTCCGGCACCGGTGACCCCACCCTGCCCCGCGATCTGGTCCTCGGCCCCGCGCAGGCCGTGCTCAGCGCCAGTCTGGCCCGGCAGCTGAATTTCGCCCCCGGCGACACGGTGCAGATCTTCACCCAGGCCAGCGAGCGCAAGCGCCAGCTGATGCTGCCGCTGACGGTGGCGGCGGTGCTGCCCGATGCGGCGCTCTCCGGCCGCTCGGTGCTGGCCGACATCGCCGTCTTGGACCTGGTCGAGGCGTTCTACGACGAATACGCCCTGCCCGCCCACGGCATCACCGAAGGCCGCGACCTCACCCAGCGGGTGCCGCAGTTCGAGGGCATGCGGCTGTTTGCCAAGGACATCCTCCAACTGGCGGCCCTGCAATCGCGGCTGGAGAAGCGTTTCGGCATCCGCACCGAGGCCCGCACCGCCGAGGTCAGCGGCGTCCTCAGCTTGGGCCGCAACCTCAACCTCGCGCTGCTGCTGACCGCGGGTGTGGCCAGCCTCGGGCTGGCGGCGGCGCTGATCTTCGGCTTCTGGGGCGAGGTCGCGCGCAAGCGTCAGACCCTCGCCGCGCTGGCGCTCCTGGGCATTCCGCCGCGCAGGCTCTGGCTGTTTCCGGTGGCGCAGGCGCTGGTCTCGGCAGCGGCAGGGCTGGTCGTCAGCTTCCTGCTGTTTCTGGCCGCCGCCGCGCTGGCAGAGCAGCTGTTCGACAGCGGGCTGACCCGCGACAGCGGGCTGGTGGTGCTGTCACTGGCGCAGGCCGCGGCCATTGCCGGTGTGACCTTTGCCTTTGTCGGCCTCGCCGCCTTTTTTGCCGCCCGGCGCGCCGCCGCCGTCGACCCCGCCGCAGTGCTGCGCGACAGCGCGACCTGAGCCACCCGTGCCACCGGCACCATGGGATCAGGGGCCGCTCTTGTGGGTCGGCAGGGTATCAAAAACCGCCTCCGCACTATCAATCGGAATGCGCCGCTCCCCGGGCGAGAAACTGGCCGAGACATAGGGCCGCCTGCGCCCGCCACCGGGTTTGTCGGCGGTCTCCACCAACGCATAGAGCTGCACCGGGCGACCCAGGAAATCGGCAAACTGCCCCACCGGCGCCTCGCCCTGGTTGGGCACCGATTCCCAGTGCCGCAGAATGTCCCGCGCGGTCACCTGCACCCGTTGGCCCAGCAGCACCGTGCCAATAAACGCGCCATCGGTGGACGGGTTGGTCAGCCCGCGAAACCTGGCCCCCGGCACCAGCGCCGCCAAGGCGGCATTGGCGTTGAACTGCCAGGCGTCGTGGTCGGTGCCGATCAATATGCCGCCCCCCTGCACGGCCAGCGCGGCAATCTGGTTGATCAACAGCTTTCCGCTGGAGCCATTGCTCCCGGGAAAGCGGGTGCGCGCATTGTGGGTGATATTGCGGATCGAAAACGACCCGTCCAGCATCAGCGCATCACGGCCGCTGCCGTAGAACCGCTGCAGGGCGGTCGCATCGGCTTTGTTCATCCGCACCCGCCGGTTGCCCATGTCCAGCACCACGATGTCATAGGCCGCCGCCGCCAGCGCCTGCGCCAGCGCGCCGCCTTGGGTGCTGCGGGTATAGGTGACTTCGAACACCCCACCGCCCTGAAACCCGTCGGCATATTCCGCCATCTGCTGGCGGTGGCGCGAGACCAGCTCACGCCCCATATCCGGCATCGCGTTGAACCACAGCACCCGTGCCGTTTGCAGCGGCGGGCGCTGATGCTGCGCTTGGGGATGCGATTGCGGCACCTGCGCCAGGCCACCGCTGGCCGCGGCCAGTGCCAGTATCAGTGCCAGCCACAGGCCGCGCATTGCTCTTGCCCACATGATCCGCTTCCCCATCGCCGCTCCCCTCCCAGCCTAGGACAAATCCGCCAACTGCCAAGGGCCAACCTGCCACGGCGGCTGCCGGCCCGCCGGATTGACCGCCTGCACAATATCGGCAACCTTGGACCGGGTGTGCGGGGCGGTGATAACGGGGAAGCCATTGCGTTTTGCTCTTGCGATCGGGCTGGGCTGCCTGGCTCTCTTGGCGTTGCTGGCTGCGGCGGCGGGACTGCTGTTGCCCGCCTGCGCGCTGCCCCTGATCGGCCCGCAGGGCGCGTGCCCGCCGCAGCAGACGAGCCGCACCGCCGCGGCGCTCGCCTCTGCGGATCAGCAGCGCACCACGCTGGAACGCCGGATCTTCGAGCTGGAGCGCGAACTGGCCGCACGCCACTGCACCGCCTTGCCCCCTGCCCCGCCGGATCCCGCCGCCCCCCTCACCCCCGAGGGCTGGGACAGTGGAGATCTTGCGATGCTGCAAGGCTGTTGGTCTCTGGACACCCGTTACCGCACCCGCGATGTCGATACAGGGGTGATCCGCCATTACGACCACTGGCAGATGTGCTTTGACGCGCGGGGCAACGGCACCCAGACCATGCGCGCCAGCGACGGGATGGAATGCAGCGGCCCGGTCATCGCCGGGTTCAACGGCGCGCAGCTGTCGCTGATCGAACCGGGCAACCTGCCCTGCGCAGACGGTGGCTATATCCACCAGCGCCAGATCACCTGCACCGCCGCCGCAGCAGGTCGCGCCAGCTGCGCGACGGAACAGCCCGAGACCGGCGGTCGCGCCACCGTCACCTTTGCCCGCCCACCGGGCTGACGGCCTCAGACCGCCTCTGCTCTGCGCGTGCCGGGGGGCACCACATTCAGGCCTGCGACGCCAGTTCCACCCCGGCAATTGCGGCCGTATTACAGATATGCACCCGCATCGCCTCCGCCGCCCCCGCCGCATCGCGCGCCTGCAAGGCCGCCAGGACCAGCTGGTGCTCCCGGATCGAGGCCTCCATACGGGCAAACTGCGTGCGTGGGATCGGCGCGCGCTGGCTCTCTGTCAGCACCTCGTTGATCGACTGATACAGCTGCCGCAGCATGGCGTTGGGGCAGGCCTCGGCGATGCTGGCGTGAAACGCCAGATCCGCTTCCACATGCGTCACCAGATCCCCGGCCCGCCAGGCGCTCTCAAACGCGGCACAGGCCTCGGCCAGCGCCTCCAGCTGCGGCGCGGTGATCTCCGGCGCCGCCAGGCGGCACAGCTCCACCTCCACCAGGCACCGGGTCTGAAACGCCTCCAGCAGGGAAAAACTCCCACTGAACCGCCAGGCCAAGGGCGGCGCCGCTGCCGCCTCGCCCACATTGCCCGCAACAAAGGTGCCACGGGCCGGCAGGGTGCGCAGCAGCCCCAGCGTCTCCAGTGTCAGCAGCGCCTCGCGCAGCGACGCCCGCGACACCCCCAGCTGTTCCGCCAGCACCCGCTGCGAGGGCAGTTTTTGCTCCGGCGCAAACTCTCCGGTGCGGATCATCGTCTGGATTCGCCTGGTAACAACCTCCGTCACCGGCAGTTTGCCATAGTCTTCTTGCATGCGATTTCGTCCATTTTTCCAGCGCGGCGCAGGGCTTGGACCGCGGTGTCGGAAATAATCATTGCATAATGCCCGGACTCGCGCCAGCTTGTTCATACCGGTAGGACTGGTCTGACCAGTTAGGCCAGATAAGCCCACCGGCACCAAGACGACCACAACAGGGAAAACAAAACCATGACACATCTGATCCGGGTCGCCGCCATGGCAACCGCATTGTTTGCCTCCGCTGCCCAGGCCGAGGACACGCTGGAAATCGGCGCCAACATTGGCAACGTGCCCTGGGAATTCCAGGACGCATCGGGCACGTTCACCGGCTTCGAGGTCGACCTGGCGGCCGCCGTTGCCGACAAGCTGGGCCGCGAGATCGAAATCGTGAACATCCCCTTCAACGGGCTGTTCTCGGCGGTGCAATCGGGCCGCATCGACATGGCGATGTCCTCGATCACCATCACCGACGAGCGGCTGCAATCCGTCAGCTTTGCCCAGCCCTATTACGACAGCGACCAGTCGCTGACTGCGCTGGCCGACGGCCCCGCCTCGCTCGCCGACATGCAGGGCAAGATCGTTGGCGTCGACACCGGCTCCACCGGTGACATGTGGGCCACCGAACACGCCGAGGAGCACGGCTTTGCCGACATCCGCCGCTATGAGGGGCTCGCCCCCGCCATGCTGGATCTCCAGGCCGGCCGCATCCACGGCTACATCTCCGACATCCCGGCACTGCTCTACTACGTCAAGGACAAGCCCGCGCTGAAGGTTGTCCAACGCATCGAAACCGGCGAGAAATACTCCTTCATGTTCGACAAGGACGCCGCCCTCGCGGCTGAGGTGAACACGGTGCTGACCGACCTGAAACAAGACGGCACCCTCGCCTCCCTGCATGAAAAATGGTTCGGCGTCATGCCCGAGGCCAGCACCTCCACCGTGACCGTGCTCGACATGCCGATGGCCAAATAACCACCGAACTTACCAGCCGGACCCCGGCGTCAACCCTGGGTCCGGCAAGGGGACATCATGGACATTTTTGACACTTTCCTGAACGCAGAGGTGCTGCGACAAAGCTGGCCGATGCTGCTCAAGGGGCTGTGGCTGACGCTGAAACTGGGCGTCGCCAGCATTCTCGCCGGGCTGGTTCTGGGCCTCGCACTGTGCCTCACGCGGCTCTATGCGCCCACGCCCATCCGGCTGCTTATGCGGCTCTACATTGCCGTTTTTCGCTCCATTCCGCTCTTGGTGCTGCTGATTATCGTCTACTATGCGCTGCCGTTCCTGGGCATCCGCCTGTCGCCCTTCGCCTCGGCAATGACAGCACTGACCATGGTCTCCGGCGCCTACACGGCCGAGATTTTTCGCGCCGGCATCGAAGCCGTGCCAAAAGGCCAGTTCGAAGCCTCCGCCGCGCTTGGCCTCAGCCCGCGCCAGACCATGGCCGACATCATCCTGCCGCAGTCGATCCGCCTGGTGATCCCGCCGCTGACCAACAATTCCATCAATGTCATCAAGGACACTGCCCTTGCCTCGGTGGTGGCGATGCCGGATCTGTTGAAACAGGCCACCCAGGCCCAGGCGCTCGCTGCCAATCCCACGCCGCTGATCGGGGCGGCGGCGATCTACCTCGCCTTTCTGCTGCCCGCCGTGCTGATGGTGTCGCGGCTGGAACAGCGCTTCAATCGGGGGAAAGCGTGATGGACGACTTCATCAGCATCCGCAATCTGCACAAACACTACGGCACCTTCCACGCCCTCACCGGCATCGATCTGGAGATCGCCAAGGGCGAGGTGGTCTGCGTCATCGGCCCCTCCGGCTCCGGCAAATCGACCCTGATCCGTTGCATCAACCGGCTCGAAGATTTCTCGCGCGACAGCAGCATTCATGTGGACGGCGTGCCGGTACAGCCCGGCGCCAGCCTGGCCCGCGTAAGGGCCGAGGTCGGCATGGTGTTTCAGAACTTCAACCTGTTTCCGCATCTGACCGTGCTGGAGAACATCATGCTGGCACCTCGCCGGGTGCGCGGCACCTCCCGCGCCGCGGCGCGCCAACAGGCCAGCGCCCTGCTGGCTCGGGTCGGTCTGGCCGACCATGCCGATAAATACCCCAGCGGGCTGTCCGGTGGTCAGCAGCAACGGGTGGCAATTGCCCGCGCGCTGGCAATGGAACCGCAGGTGCTGCTGTTTGACGAACCGACCTCGGCGCTGGATCCGGAGATGGTCGGCGAGGTGCTGGACGTGATGCGGGATCTGGCCCGCACCGGTGTCACCATGGTGGTCGTCACCCACGAGATGGGCTTTGCCCGTCAGGTGGCGGACCGGGTCATCTTCATGGACAGCGGCGCGGTGGTCGAAACCGCGCCGCCCGAGACGCTCTTCACGGCCCCGCAGGAGGCCCGAACCCGAAACTTCCTGCACGCGGTGCTGGATCACTAACGAACACAAAGGACAACAGGATGCCCAAGCAACAGCCTCACGCGCATCAGGATCAGGACCGGCTGGACATGGAAATGCTGCGCGCGCAGTTTCCCGCCTTGGCCAAGGACTGGGCGTTTTTCGACAATGCCGGCGGCTCGCAAACGCTGCAAACCGCGATCGACCGCATTGTCGAATTTCTCACCCATCGCGATGTGCAGATCGGCGGCAGCTACGAGATCTCGCAGGCCGCGGCTGAGGCACTGATGGCCGGCCGCCGCGCCGCCCAAGTGATGATGAACGCCACCCGCCCGGAGGAGATCGTCTTTGGCCCCTCGACCACGGTTCTGACCCAGAACCTGGCCGCCGCCATGCGCCGCCAATTCGCACCGGGCGACGAGGTTATCGTCACCCATGCCGACCATGAATCCAACATCGGCCCTTGGGAGCGGCTGGCGGAATTTGGCGTAGTGGTCAAGGTTTGGCCCTTCGATCCGGCAACCGGGGCCTTTTCGCTCGAGGATCTCGGCCCGCTGATGACGGATCGGACCAAACTGGTCTGTGTGCATCATGTGTCCAACATCCTGGGCCAGATCAACCCGGTGGCAGAGATCGCGGATTTCGTGCATGCACGGGGGGCGAAAATCTGTGTCGATGGCGTCGCTTATGCGCCGCACCGCGCGATTGATGTGGCCGCCTGGGACGTCGATTATTACATCTTCAGCCTCTACAAATGCTACGGTCCGCACACCGCGATCATGTACGGAAAATACACCCTGCTGGAGGAGCTGGACGGGCTCTATCACTATTTCTATGGCCGGGACAAAGTGCCGGGCAAGCTGGAGCCGGGCAATCCAAACTATGAGCTGGCCTATGCCACCACCGCCGTGGTGGAGTATCTGCAACAGCTGGGCGGCGGCAGCGGACGGGCCGCGCTGGAGGCTGGATTTTCCGCCATCGCGGCCCAGGAACAACTGCTGACCGACCGGTTCCTCGCCTGGGCGAAGGGACGCAACGACACCCAGATCATCGGCCCTTCGTCGAACCCGGACAACAGCCGCGTGCCCACCATCGCCTTCCGCGTCAACGGGGTGCATTCCGGCGACGTGGCCCGTGCGATGGACGACACCCGCGTCGCCATCCGCTTTGGCGACTTCCACTCCCGCCGTCTGATTGAAGAGATGGACCAGAGCCACAATGACGGGGTGCTGCGGGTGTCCATGGTGCATTACAACACCGTGGCGGAGGTCGACCGGCTGACCGACGGGCTGGACCAGGTGCTTCGCGCAGTGCGCGCCGAGGTCACCGCATGAGCGGCCCCGACGTGGTGATCCGCGGCGGCACCCTGTGCACCGCTTCGGACCGCTACCGTGCCGATCTTGCCGTCACCGGCGGCAAGATCACCCAGATCGCAGAGCACATATCCGGCGGCCAGCAAGAGATCAACGCCACCGGTCTTTTGCTGTTGCCCGGCGGCATCGACGCCCATGTGCACCTCGCGCAAGAGCAGGGCGACGGGACGGTGATGGCGGATGATTTTGCCTCCGGCACCCGTTCGGCGCTTGCGGGTGGCAACACCACGGTGTTGCCATTTGCCCTGCAAAAACGCGGCCAGTCCCTGCGCGACGCGGTGCGCGCGTACCACGCCCTTGCCGAAGGACAATGCTGGTGCGACGTCTCCTTTCACATGATCATCACCGACCCCACACCGCAGGTTCTGGGCCAGGAACTGCCCGCGCTGGTCGCGGAGGGCTATACCTCGTTCAAGGTCTTCATGACCTATGACGACATGGTGTTGAATGACGCGCAATTACTGGAGGTCTTTGACGCCGCGCGCCGCGAAGGGGCGTTGGTCATGGTTCATGCCGAGGGGCATGACGCGATAAAATTCATGACCCGCAAGCTGGAAGAGCAGGGCAAGACCGCCCCCTATTTCCACGCCGAGGCACACGCCCAGATCGCCGAACGAGAGGCCACCCATCGCGCCATTTCCCACGCCCAACTGGCGGATGTTCCGATCGTGATCGTGCATGTTTCTGGCCGCGATCCGATGGAGCAAATCCAATGGGCCCGGCGGCGCGGACTGCGGGTTTTTGCCGAGACCTGCCCGCAATACATCGCCCTGACAGCCGAGGATCTGAAGGGGCTGAACATGGATTTTGAAGGCGCCAAATACGTCTGTTCGCCACCGCCCCGCGACGCCGACAGCCAGGCGGCAATCTGGCAGGGGCTGCGGGATGGGACGTTCGATATTTTCTCGTCGGATCACTGCCCGTTCTTCTTTGATGGCGAAAGGGGCACCGGCAAGAACACGCCCCGTGCCCGGACCTCCTTCAAATGGGTTCCGAACGGCATTCCCGGTGTTGAGACGCGACTGCCCCTGTTGTTTTCGGAAGGCGTGAGCAAAGGCCGGATCACGCTGGAGCGGTTTGTGGCGCTGACCGCGACCAACCCGGCCAAGCTCTATGGGTTGTACCCGCAGAAGGGAACGCTGGCGATCGGGGCGGATGCTGACATCACGCTGTGGGACCCCAACCGCCGCGCGCAGATCCGGCAGGCGGATTTGCACCACGGGGCGGATTATACCCCCTATGAGGGCCACGAGATCACCGGCTGGCCAGTCCGCACGATCCTGGGTGGGCAGAGCGTGTTTGCCAATGGTGTCCTCGCACCACTGCCGTCGAAAGGGCGCTATCTGCGGCGGGGATTGCCGGGCGAGTTGCCCTAGAGGTTTGGGCGATTTTAAAACGACCTGGGCGCGGCTTTGATATTGGCCGCGCCTTTTTTTTGCCCCATCAAATCAGCCGAGAAACAGGCGGCGATGGGGCAGGGGGCGCGGTGGCGGGGAGGAGTTCACAGTTGTGAACCGGTTGAGAACCAGAGCCGAACAGAGAAAATCGCGCTGTGGATCCAGTTTATATTGCTTGATATCAATAACTTAATTCATCTTATATTTATGTCCGACATTATTGCTGTTTTTGTCGGACATAATGTGCCACCTTCGAATCATCGTAGATTCGGAGCCCCAGACCGTGACAGACAAGACCACCCCCAACAGCCCACCCGCGGCGCCGGACGCGGGCCGGGAGCTGGAAGCCCTGCCCGCGGGCAGCACGGGCCGCGACGTTCTGGACGCGCTGTGCCGGATGATCGAGCGTGCCGGGCTGGGTGTGGGCGACCGGTTGCCGCCAGAGGTGGAGATCGCCCGGCGGCTGGGCATCAGCCGCGCCAAGGTGCGCGAGGCGCTGACCTCCTGGCAGAACATGGGAATCGTGGTGCGCAACAAGAAGGCGGGCACCCGGCTGGCCGCCGAGGTCGCCGCCAATTCCATCCACCTGCCGGTGACGCTGAAGCTGGAAGCGGAAAGCCTGCTGCGGACGCATGCGGTGCGCCGCCCGCTGGAAATCGAGGCGGCGCGTCTGGCCGCGCGCAATCGCAGCCCGCAGGATCGCGCGGCGATCTCTGCCCGGCTGAGCGAGCTGATGGCGGTTTACCACATGAAGGAAGATTGGCGCGCCGCCGACGGTCGGCTGCACCAGGCGATCTATGCCGCCACTGGCAATCCGCTGTTTGGCCAGCTGATCCAGCAGATCCAACAGGGCTTTCACGAAGTGTACGAGGCGCCCTTTGGCAAGCCGCATCTGGGCCATGAAACCATCCCGTTGCACCCCGTGCTGGCGCAGGCGGTGATCGACGGCAACGAAGAGAAAGCGGTGCAGCTGACCACGGAAATTCTGTCCATGGTCGAAGCCGAAATCCGCCGCGAGCTGGAGAACGACAATGACTGAAGACACCGCCCTGGCGACCCTGCTTGCGGCCACTCCGGGCGCCGATCTGCATGCCGCCGCCAGCGGCGCGGTGACGCCGCCGATCGTGCAGACCTCGCTGTTCACATTCGACAGCTACCAGGACTTTTCCGACCGCATGTCGGGACAGTCGGATGCACCGCTGTACACCCGCGTGCAAAATCCCACGGTGGCCGCGTTCGAGCAGCTGATGGCACGGACAGAGCAGGGCGCGGCGGCGGTGGGCTTTGCCTCTGGCATGGCGGCGATTTCCGCGGCCATTCTGGCCTTTGTGAAGCCCGGCGACCGGATTGCCTGCGTTGAACATGTCTATCCGGATACCTTCCGGCTGATGGAACGGCTGCTGCGCCCTTTTGGCGTCGCGGTGACGTACCATCCGGTCAGCGCATTCGAGGATGACCCGGAACTGCTGGCGGGGGTGCGGCTGGCCTATCTGGAAAGCCCCAGTTCGGTGGTGTTCGAGGTGATGAACCTGGCGCGGGTGGCAGAGCACGCCAAGCGCCACGGCACATTGACGATGATCGACAATTCCTGGGCGGCGGGGCTGTTTCAGCGGCCGCTGACGCTGGGCATCGACATCGTGCTGCATTCGGCCTCGAAGTATATTTCGGGCCATTCGGACACGGTTGCGGGGGTTGTGGTGTCCTCTGATGACCATATCAACCGCATCCGTGATCTGACCTTGCCGTTGCTGGGGGGCAAGCTGGCGCCGTTCGAGGCGTTTCTGCTGACCCGTGGCCTGCGCACGCTGAGCGCCCGGATGCGCCAGCATGAGGCCACCGCAAATCTGTTTGTCGACCGCCTGAGCACGCTGCCGCAGGTGCGGCGGGTGCGGTCACCCGGCCCCAATGACGTGCCGGGGCTGACCGGGCGCTCTGGCCTGATGGCGGTGGAGTTTGATGACAGCGTCGACATTCCGACGTTCTGCGACGCGCTGCGCCATTTCAAGCTGGGTGTCAGCTGGGGCGGCTTTGAGAGCCTGGTGCTGCCCGCCCGGATTGGGCTGGCGCAGGCGGGGCCGCAGAACTCAATGCAGAAATTTGGCGTTCCGCCAAATCTGGTGCGGATCAACCTGGGCCTGGAGGAGGCCGAGGATCTGTGGGCTGATTTCACCGCCGCCTTGGCGGCCAGCCAGCGCTGAGGCGCACCGCACCCGACAAAAGCAAACAAAGCAAAAACTGCAACAGGGAAGGACACCATGAAACATCTTCTGAAGGGACTTGCCGCGGCCGCCATGCTGATGGGATCAGCCGCCTATGCGGACACCGACCTGAAGCTGGTCGAGGTCATCACCAGCCCCGAGCGCACCAAGGTGCTGCAGGCGCTGGTCGATGAATACGAGGCCGCCAACGAGGGGGTCAGCGTCGAGATCGTGTCGCTGCCCTGGGGCAGTGCGTTTGAAAAGCTGGCGACCATGGTGGCCGGTGGCGACATTCCCGATGTTGTCGAAATGCCGGACCGTTGGGCGGCGCTGTATGCGGGCTCTGGCCAGCTGGCACCGCTGGGCGCGCGGGTGGCAGACTGGGCGCATGGCGGCACGCTGACCGAAAAAACGGTGCAGATGGGCAGCCAGGCCGGTGATTTCTACATGATCCCCTATGGGTTCTACCTGCGGGCGATGTTCTACAACAAGAAGCTGCTGGCCGAGGCCGGTGTCGACAGCCCGCCGGCCACCATGGAAGAATTCATGGCGGCCTCGGCGGCGGTATCAGAGCTGGACGGCAAGTCGGGCTATTGCCTGCGCGGCGGCCCCGGCGGGTTGAACGGCTGGGTGATGATGGCGGCGGCGATGAACGGCACCAACGCGTTCTTCACCGAGGACGGCAAATCCCGCATGAACGAGCCGGGATCGGTGGCGGGCATCCAGTATCTGCTTGATATCTATCAGAACGGCTATGCGCCCAGGGACAGTGTCAGCTGGGGGTTCAACGAGATCGTGGCGGGCTTCTACTCTGGCACCTGTGCGTTCCTGGACCAGGATCCGGATGCGCTGATCGCGGTGGCGGAGCGGATGCCGGCCGAGGATTTTGCGGTGATGCCGATGCCGGTTGGCCCCTCTGGCAAGGCCTTCCCGACCATCGGATTTGCTGGCTGGTCGATGTTCGAGGCGAGCGCGCACAAGGACGAAAGCTTTGAGCTGATCGCGCATCTGTCGGCGCCGGAGGCAAACGCAGCATGGGCCAAGCGGGTGGGGGTGATCCCGATCCACCAGGGCGCCGATCAGGATCCGCATTTCCAGACCGAGCAGTTCAAGGGCTGGTTCGACACGCTGAACGGCAGCGAATACGAGCCGACGGTGATGCCGACCTATCTGGAGCAATTTGGCTATTTCGCGGACAGCATCGTGCTGGAGTCGAGCCAGGAAGCCCTGCTGGGTCAGCGCAGCGCGCAGGACATCGCGGATGAATGGGCCGCCTTCCTGACCAAGGAATACGCAAGCTGGAAGGCGGCGCAGTGATTGCCCGCGTTGCAAAAACAGCCGTGCCCCGGAGACCCCGGGCACGGCGCTCGCTGTATATCCAGTACATGGTGGAGCCCTTTGCCTATCTGACCCCGGCCATCGTGCTGATTGGCGGTGTCATCCTGATCCCGCTGATTATCGGAATTTCCTATTCCTTTCAGTCGATTGAACTTCTGCGACCGTTCAACAGCGGCTGGGTGGGGTTTGACAATTACATCACCCTTTGGAGCGACAGGAAATTCTGGATCGCGCTGGAGAACACGTTTTTCTGGACCTTCTGGTCGGTCGCCTTGCAGTTCCTGCTGGGACTGGGGCTGGCGCTGCTGCTGAACCGTCCGTTCTTGGGCAAGCGGCTGTTTCAGGCGCTGGTGTTCCTGCCCTGGGCGGTGCCCACGTTCCTGTCGGCGCTGACCTGGGCCTGGTTGTTCAACCCGGTGATCGGGCCGCTGCCGCATTGGCTGGCGGGGCTGGGTCTGCTGTCGGAACCCTACAACATCCTGGGCGATCCGGAGCTGGCGATCTGGGGGCCGATCATGGCCAACATCTGGTTCGGGGTGCCGTTCTTTGCCATCACCCTGCTGGCGGCGCTGCAATCCATCCCCGGTGAGCTGTATGAGGCGGCCGAGATCGACGGCGCGAGCGCCTGGCAGAGCTTCAGCAAGATCACCCTGCCGTTCTTGGCGCCGATGATCGCGATCACGGTGATGCTGCGCACCATCTGGATCGCCAATTTCGCCGATCTGATCTTTGTGATGACCGGCGGCGGGCCTGCCAATTCGACGCAGATCCTGTCGACCTATATCTTCACGACCGCGTTCCGCAAGCTGGACTTTGGCTATGCCTCGACGATCGCGGTGGCGCTGTTGCTGATCCTGCTGGTCTATGCGGTGATCGTGCTGTGGCTGCGCAAAAAACTCATCAAGATCTGAGGAGCCGACCCATGTCTGCTGTCCGTTCGCCGCTTCGCCGCAGCCCTGTCGCGGCCATTGGAAAATATGCCGCGCTGGCGTTCTATCTGACCTTTGCGCTGTTTCCGCTGTACTGGCTGGTCAAGATCGCCGTCACGCCGGACGCGCTGATCTTTTCCGAAGGCACCCGGCTGGTGCCCAGCTCTGTCACCTTTGACAACTTTGCCACGGTGCTGCTGCAAACCGATTTCCTGTCGTACTTCGGCAATTCGATCTATGTGTCGCTGGGCACTGCGGCGATGACCACGGTGATCGCCGCCGGGGCGGGCTATGCGTTCTCGCGGTTTGATTTCGCGGGCAAGCGGCTGCTGATCGCGGTGATGCTGATCACCCAGATGTTCCCGCTGCTGATGATTATCGCGCCGATCTACAAGATCGTCTCGCAGATGGGGATGCTGAACTCACTGACCAGCCTGATCGTGGTCTACACCGCCTTCAACATCCCCTTTGCCACCTTCCTGATGCAGTCCTTCTTTGACGGCATCCCCAAGGATCTGGAGGACGCCGCGATGATGGATGGCTGCTCGCGCTTTCAGGCCCTGCTCAAGGTGGTGTTCCCGCTGACGCTGCCGGGGCTGGGCGCGACGCTGGGCTTCGTGTTCACCGCCGCCTGGTCGGAGCTGCTGTTTGCGCTGATGCTGATCTCCAAGAACGACGCGATGACCTTCCCGGTGGGGCTGCTGACCTTCGTTTCCAAATTCTCTGTCGACTGGGGGCAGATGATGGCGGCCGGGGTTCTGGCGCTGGTGCCCAGCTGCCTGTTCTTCGTCTTCATTCAACGCTACCTCGTGCAAGGGCTGACGTCCGGCGCGGTCAAAGGCTAGGAGGCCAAAATGGCACGTATCCAACTGAACGACGTCCAGAAAAGCTATGGCAGCGTCAATGTGCTGCGCGACATCAACCTGGACATCAAGGACGGCGAGTTCATCGTGCTGGTCGGCCCCTCGGGCTGCGGCAAATCCACCCTGTTGCGGATGATTGCCGGGCTGGAGCCGATCAGCGGCGGCGATTTCCTGATCGACGGCGCGCGGATGAACGATGTGCGCCCGCGCGACCGCGACATCGCAATGGTGTTCCAGTCCTATGCGCTCTATCCGCATATGGATGTGGCGCGCAACATGGGCTTCTCGATGGAGATCCGCAAGGATCCGGTTGAGGACCGCAAATCCAGGGTCGCCGCCGCCGCCGAAACCCTTGGCCTGTCGAAACTGACCAGCCGCCTGCCCAAGGCGCTGTCGGGCGGCCAGCGGCAACGGGTGGCGATGGGTCGCGCCATCATCCGCGATCCGCGCGCCTTTCTGTTTGACGAACCGTTGTCGAACCTCGACGCCGCGCTGCGGGTCGAGATGCGGCTGGAGATTGCAAGGCTGCACCAGCGGCTGGGGGCGACGATGATCTATGTCACCCATGACCAGGTCGAGGCGCTGACGCTGGCCGACCGCATCGTGGTGCTGGAGGGCGGCGACATCCAGCAGGTCGGCAGCCCGCTGGAGCTGTACGAGCGCCCGGCCAACAAGTTCGTGGCCCAATTTATCGGCTCGCCCACCATGAACGTGCTGCCGGTGCGGGGCGATGCGCGTGGCGTCACCCTGGCGGAGGGCAGCCATCTGACCTTGCCGCATCTGCCCGACAGCGCCGCCGCTACCGAGCTGGGCATTCGCCCCGAGCATATCGACGTGGTGGAACCGGAGCAGGGCACCCTGAAAGCGGTGGCCGATGTGGTGGAGCATCTGGGCTCTGACACCAACATCTATGTCCGGGTAGAGGGCGCGGGGCCGATGATGGTGCGGGTGCATGGCAATATCCCGGCGCGGGCCGGGGATCTTCTGGGGCTGAACATTCAGGCCCAAAACGCCCATATCTTTGCCGCCGACGGCACCGCGCTGCGCCGCGCCGAGGCGGTTGCCGCCTGAGGGCCACCCCGCCGCGCTGCGCTGGCTGGGCGGCGTTGCGGGGCACCGGATGAAGCCCTGGGGGGTTGAACATTTCGGCCAGGCCGGCACGGTAGCGGACATCTACTGGCTGCACGGGATCGACAGCAATGCGATCCGGCATGCGGCGGCGGCCTTGCGGCCCGGACGCGGCCGCCGCTATGCGCTGCCGCTGGCGGGCTGAGGCCGGGGTATTGCTATGCGACGAGATCAATTTGGAGATACGGATGCCTGACATTTCGACCAGCAGCACCGCCGCGGCGGACAGGCTGTGGATCACCGACCCCGGCCACCGCGCCGCGTTGCTGCGCGACGCGCGGCGGCAGGTTGATTTCTTTGCCGCCAGTGTTGATCCGGCGGGCGGGTTTCACACGCTGGATTTCACCGGCGCGCCGCTGCCGGGGCAGATGCGCGAGCTGCACACGGTGACGCGGATGGTGCATTCCTATGCGCTGGCCCAGATGGCGGGCATTGCAGGTGCAGGGCAGATCGTGGAGCACGGGCTGACCTATCTGGCCAGCCATCACCGCGACCCGGTACATGGTGGCTACCTCTGGGGGGTTGAGGGCGATGCCCCCGCGGATGCGCGCAAGCTGGCCTATGGCCATGCCTTTGTGCTGCTGGCCGCCGCCAGTGCGATGCAGGCGGGGCACCCGCGGGCCGAGGCGTTGCTGGACGAGGTCTGGCAGGTGCTGGAGACCCATTTCTGGGAAGAGGACCACGGGCTGTTCGCCGACGAGTGGAACCGTGACTGGACGCCGTTTTCCGACTATCGCGGCATGAATGCCAACATGCATTCGGTGGAGGCCCTGCTGACCGCCTATGAGGCGACGGGGCGGGAGGTTTTCCTGAACCGCGCGGAACGGATCCTGGCGTTCTTTGTCGGGCGCATCGCGCCGCAGGAGGGCTGGCGGCTGCCGGAGCATTACAACGCTCAGTGGCAGATCGACCGCAGTTATAGCGGCAACCCGATGTTCCGCCCTGCGGGCACCACGCCGGGGCATTCGTTTGAGCTGGGTCGGTTGCTGCTGCAATACTGGGATTTGCGCGGGCGCCCCGCGGGGGATGCGCCGCAGGACGCCCGCCGCCTGATCGAACAGGCGCTGAGCGACGCCTGGAACGCGGAGCTGGGCGGCTTTGCCTATACGCTGGGGCAGGGCGGCAAGGTCGCGATTGCCGATCGTTACTGGTGGCCGGTGACCGAGGCGATCGGTGCCATGGCGGCGCTGGTGAAACTGGATCAGCGGCCCGAGGATGAGCTGTGGTATCGTCGCCTGTGGCGCTTTGCCGATGCGCATCTGATCGACCACGACCGTGGCGGCTGGTTCCCGGAGCTGGACGGTGACAACACGCCAGTGTCGAAGCAGTTTCTGGGCAAGCCCGACATCTACCACGCGCTTCAGGCGGCCCTGTTTCCGCTGGCGGTGGGTCTGTCGCGCAACGCAGCCGACCTGAGACGGCTGGACCCGGAGACCGCGATGCTGCGCTGAGCCAGGTAGCGGCCCACATCAGCCCACATTGAGACACTCGGCCATGGCCGGAACCGTTCCCACAGGCGGTTCCGGCTTTTTTGTCTGCCGGAAGGCCATATCTGCATGGTCTGCCACGTCAGGCGGCCTCGGCCCGGGTCAGGGCCATGACCATCGGACTGCTGGTAAACTGCCCCTGTGCGGCCTTGGCGCTGAGATGGCGCAGATAGCCGTTGGGCGAACGGATCTGGCTGAACCGTTGCAACATGGCCGCCAGCACCACCGCAGCCTCTGCCGCGCCCATGGTGTGTTTGGCCTGCTCCCAGACCGGGGGCGAGATGCCCATCATCGGGCGGAGCGTCTCAGCTGTGCGCATCAGATCCGACCAGCTGGCCAGGGGTGTTTCGGCATAGGTGGCCAATTCGGTGCAGGTAGCGGCGACCAGCCGCAGGGGCAGTCGCGGACCATCGCCTGCGGTGGAGCGGGCAGGGGGCTGGTCTGTCGTTTTCTGTGCCCTTGTGCCGGGGCCTCCATCTGGATCTTCGGTTTGCAGGTTTGTGTCTGTCGGCAATTCAGGGATCGGTTCAGATTCAAAAGAGTCTTTCTTGGAATTCTGATAGTGCTGCTCATTTTCAGCGGCGCTGGTGTTCATTTCCGCTGTTTGTGCAGGGGGTTCGGTGGTGGATTGCGGCGGGCAGAGCAGGGGTTTGATCCGGGCCAATGCTTGGGAGAGCTGGGTTTCCAACTGTTGCAGTTGTGCCAGATCCAGCTTGCGCCGCAGCGCGCGGGCGGTCAGCAGGGCGAGGTCGCTGAACTGGTCCCAGATCGGCAGATCAGGCTGTTCGCCCTGGCCACAAAGCGCCAGGTTGGCGAGATCGCGGCGCATCAGGCTGACGGTTTCGCGCAGGCGTTTCAGCTGCTGCTGCGCGTCGCGCTCGGCCTCGGCGGCGGCGCAGAATTCACCATAGCGGCTGGCCAGCGGGCTGAGATCGAAACCATAGGCGGTGCGTTCGCCCTGATAGCGGCGCACGTAGCGTTTGCCGTTGGGGCTGTCGCGGCGGATCAGGACTCCGGCCTGCACCAGCCGGGCCACATGGCGGCGCATGGTGGAGCAGGGCATCCCGTTCAACCGATCGCAGATGGCGCGGTTCGAGGGGTGGATCACCTGCGGGCCGCTGCGGCAGTCCAGCGTCTTGGCCGGCAGAAAGCTGAGCAGCGCCTGCAACACGGTGATGTCGCGGTCGCTGAGCGCAAAGGTTTTGCGCGCGGTGGCGAGGGCGCGCAGGGCGTCCCATTTGTCGACCGCGGGGCTGGGTTCAGTGGCGGCGGCCTGCTGTTGCAGCAGGACAGCGTCCACTGTTCGCCCGAAAGGCGTGATTGGCATGTAACCCATGTCTGTTCACGAAAGACAAAAAAAGGGGGTCCCGCGAATCGCTTTGGACTTGCGGATGACAGCTCCAGCCACTACGTTGAGAGTGCTAGAAACAAGTAGGTCTCGTGGAGCTTCGTCTTTGCGGGGCCTTCTTTTTTGGTCTGCTCTGTGCCTCCTTGATTATTGTTCGTTCGGGTCTTCGGCCTGCTGTTGCCAGAGGGCGTGAAGGTCGTCGATCAGGGTCTGTGCCTCGGCTTCCAGCCAGTCGGCAAAGCCGCCGTCGGGCAATTCCAGGCTGACGCCCTTGGCGGTGCGGCGCAGGGTTGCGCCGCGTTTGCGCCCCCCGACCGTCAGCAGTTGGGCCTGGGTCGGGCTGCGTCTTGCCGATTTTGCCGGCTTGGCTGGCGCTGCGGGGGCGACGGCGGCAAAGACCGCCTCGAAGGCCAGGACAGAGGGATCGGCGGGCGTGGCCTCGCTGCCCTTGGTCGCGGCCTCGATGGTGAATGTGTTGTAGACATCCTCGGCGATGGCGATCAGCCGGTCGCGGCTGGGGTTGGTTTCGGCAATGGCCTTGGCCAGACTGTCCCAGCGCGGCCGACCGATGCCCTGGGCGGGACCGATGGCGCGGATCAGGGCCGGGGTGATGGTTTCGGCAATGGCAATCGCCATGGAGACGGCGGATTTGGTGACCGTCAGAACCTCGGCGACCTGCGACTGGTTGCCAAAGCTGTTCTCCACCAGCTCCTGCGCGAACAGGGCCTTTTCGATGAAGGAAAGGTCGCGGCGTGCCATGTTCTCGGAGATCTGGGCGCGCACGGCGGCGTCATCGTCCAGATTGGCCACCAGGGCGCGGACCTTGGCGACCTTGTCGGAGGTGCGGATCGCCTCCAGCCGACGGCGGCCGTAGACCAGCAGGTAGCGGTCCGGCTCTGTCGGATGGCGGCGCACCAGGATCGGCACGGTCTGTCCGTTCGCCTCAATCGCCTCGCGCAGGTCGAGGATGTCGTTGGGGTCGAGCCGGTCGTTGACGCGGGTGTCCTCGATCTGATGCGGCTCCAGCTCCCAGACGCGGTGGGAATCCACGGCATCGCGGGCCGAGCGCAGGGCGCGGTTGCTGGACATCATCGACCCGGCCTGCGGTGCCGTGGCAGGGGCCGGTGCCCCGGCGGCGGCGAGGCTGTCGAGCATCGACATGCGGGATTTCTTGCGGCTGGTCATGCGCGCCCCCATGTTTCCTGGATCAGCTGGCTGATTTCATCGTTGACGGCGTTCAGGCTTTCGACCGCGCGGTCATAGGTGGCGCGGGTGAAGGCGCTGCGCTCGACCTCATACAGGGTCTGCTTGGTGAGGCCGGCATCGGAAATGGCGGTGGATTTCAGCATCGGCGCGTTCAGCACCTTGTCGCCATACATGGTGCGCAGGAAGGCGACGATGCGGTTTTGCGGTGCGTCCGAGGGCTCGTACCGCGTCAGCAGGTAGCGCATCCAGTCGTGGCTCATGTCGGCGCCGCTTTCGGCGATCACGTCCATCAGGTCTGCGGTCATGCGCAGGAATTGCGACATCGACATCACGTCGAGCATTTCGGGATGGATGGTAACCAGCACGCCGGTGGCGGCCGAGAGCGCCGACATGGTGAGAAAGCCGAGCTGCGGCGGGCAGTCGATCACCACCACGTCGTAATCGTCATCGACCTGCGCGAGGGCTTCCTTGACCCGGAAGAAGAACAGGCCGGCATTGCCCTGCGACAGGGCACGGGGGGTGTCGTGCTCGAACTCCATCAGCTCAAGATTGCCGGGGATCAGGTCTAGGTTCGGGAAATAGGTCTTGCGGATCACCGAGCGGATCGGCGCGGGGTCATCATAGCGGATGGCGTCGAACAGGGTGCCGCCGTCCTGCAGATCGACCTCGGGCTGGACCCCGTGCAGCGCCGTCAGCGACGCCTGCGGGTCGAGGTCGATGGCCAGCACGCGATAGCCCTTGAGCGCCAGGCGCTGCGCCAGATGGGCAGAGGTGGTGGTCTTGCCCGACCCGCCCTTGAAGTTCATCACGCCGATTACCTGCATGTGGTCGCTGTAGCCTTCGCCGTCTTCGGCGCGGCGGCGTCCGGGCAGGTAATCGCCGGGTTTGCGGGCAGTTTTTTCCAGCAGCACACGCAGCGCCTGGATGTCCTCGGCGGAATACTGGCGGCGGTTTCCGGCGGTGAGCTCGGGCGAGGGGCCCTTGCCGTCCAGATGCAGCTTGCGCAGGTAGGAATCATTCACCCCGAGCAGCGCGGCCGCCTCGCCGGAGGTGAATTTGCGCATGGATTTTGAGGCGTTGGGTGGAAACAGGCTCTCGCGTTGCGCATGCAGCTGATTGGCAAGCCATTCAGAGTGCTGGCGGATGACCGCGTTGAGATCTTCCGGGGTATATGTATGGTCCATCTGCTCTCGTGTGCCTGCTGCTCTGCGTCGCGCGGCCGTTTATCCGTGGGTGCGGCCAGCTGCGTGCCTTTGGCTGCTGGCGTGTTCACGGAAATTGGCGTTTGCTGCCTCTTTTTCGTGACTATTGGATAAACTGCGGGATTCGTGCAAGTGTTTTCTGCACGCGCCGCTTGTGCGAGCGGCAATTGTGGCAGGCGCCCCCGCAGGCCCGGGCCATCCTACCCCGTGGTGCCGGGCGGTGCCATGCCGGAAGGACAGCCGACGCCGTCTGACCAGCCGTCGGATGCAGTGTGGCTAAAATAATTGAAGTGCACGTCTCCCCGCCATACGCTAGTGTGCCGCCAATTCCGGCCCATCCAGCATCTGTGGCCGGAGCAGAGCGCGGGACTGCATCCCGCCCCGGTTTCGAAGGTGGAGAGAGGAACGGCCCGAACATGCGCGAGAAGAAAAACAGCAAGGATCAGCCATCGCAGTTGGGCGCCGCGATCCGCCATCGCCGCAAGGCTCTGGGCAAGACGCTGGTCGACGTCGCGGGGGAGGCGGATCTGACCACGGGGTTCATCTCGCAGGTTGAGCGCGGCATCAGCGCGCCGTCGCTGTCGTCCCTGATGACAATCGCCGCCGCGCTGCACACCAGCATAGAGCAGTTGCTGAGTGTCCCCGAGGAATTTTCAGAATACATCCAAAGCGATAAGCGGCAGACCTATTCGCTGGGTACGCGCGGGCGGCGGTATGAAAAACTGGGGCCGGGCTTTGCCGGGGCGCTGTTCTACCCGTCGATCATTCACCGTCCGGCTGGCCATGTGTCCGAGAAGATGTGCCATCAGGGCGAGGTGTTCTGCTACCTGATCTCGGGGCAGCTGGCCTATCACCTGGACGGCGAGGTGCATATGATGTCCGCCGGCGATACGATCCATCACGACACCTCCAAACCCCATTATTCGGAGGTTCTGGGCGATGCGGGATCGGTTGAACTGTGGGTCAGCACCACGCCGGTCAAAGGGGCAAATCAGGGCTGATGTTTCAGGTCACGGCGTAAGCTGCGACCGGGCCTGCGCCAGGCTGTCTTCCCTCTCTGATTTTACTATTACTAAAAAAAGTTTTAGTATTTGTAAGATCCGCATGTATGCTGTCGGCACTGGATCGAGAATCGCTTTGGGAGGAGCGCATCCATGAGACAATCTCTGCTGGCGGTCACGGCCGTCCTATCCGCAGCCCTGGTCGGACCGGCGGCTGCGCAGGAGCGCGGCGGCGTTCTGAACTTTGCCCGCTATGACGGGTCGAATCTGATCGACCCGATCTATGCAGACCGCAATCCGGATATCTGGATGGTCGGCAGCCTGTTCGACACGCTGCTGCGGCAAAGCCCGGATGGCAGCACGGTTGTTGGAGGTCTGGCCGAGAGTCACAGTGTTTCGGACGATGGCATGACCGTGTCGCTGTCGCTGCGCGAGGGCGTGGCCTTTTCCGATGGCACCCCGATCACCGGCGCCGATGTGGTGTTTTCGCTGGACCGGGCGCGGCATCCCGACCTTAGCCCCTGGGCGGGGCTTCTGGGGTCGATCGACACGGTCACGGCGCAGGGGCGCGAGATCACGCTGCGGATGAAGGCGCCGGATCCGACGATTCTGCAGATGCTGGCCACCTTCACCACCGGAATCCTGTCCAAGGCGGCATTTGAAGCGGCCGAGGGCGCCACCGATCAGGAGAAATCCGCCGCGTTGTTTGCCGCAGGCGGGCCAGGCGCCGGATCGGGGCCGTTTTACCTCTGCGGCTTTGAGCAGGGCACCTCGATGGAGTTTTGCGCCAACAAGCATTACTGGCGCAAAGGCGCGGACGGCAAGCCGCTGCCCTATCTGGACGGGGTGCATTTCGAGATCATCCCGGATGATGCGACGCGCATCCTGAAATTGCAGGCGGGTGAAGTGGACGTGGCCGAGTTCATCCCGTTTTCGCGGGTGCCGGAGTTGCAGGCCGACCCGGATATCGAGATGAATCTCTTTGCGTCAACGCGGATCATCTATTCGCCGATCAACACCCGCGCCACGCGCGCCGATGGCGCACCCAATCCGCTGGCGGATCCACGGGTGCGGCAGGCGCTGAACTATGCCACCAACAAGGAGGCGCTGATCGGGCTGGTGCTGCAGGGCGCGGGCAAGCCGATGACCTCGCCCCTGATGGCGGCGGCGACCCATCTGGCGGCGGATCTGGACCCGCTGTACGGCTATGACATGGAAAAGGCGCAGGCGCTGATCGCCGAGGCCGGCATCGCGCCGGGCACCGAGGTGACCTTTACCACGTTGGCGGGGTCGGCGGATGACAGCACGATCTTTGCCGCGCTTCAGCAGATGTGGGCGCCCTTGGGCCTCAAACTGAAAGTGGAGCAGGTCGACGGCGCGACGCGGGGGGCCAAGAACCGCTCGGGCGATTTCGATATCCACACCTACGGCTGGGTCAACGACGTGAACGACCCCAGCCAGGTGACCGGCTGGTTGGGTTATACGCCGACGGCAAATGCGGTTGGCACCGGTTGGGAGAACGCCAGGTTCATCGCGCTGTTCGAGGCCTCGGCGATCGAAATGGATGCGGAGACGCGCGCGGCGCAATATGCCGAGATGCAGAAGATCTATGCCGAGGAAGCGCCGCTGCTGTTCATGTATGAAACGCCGTTCGCTGTGGCCGTGTCCTCGGCTGTCGAGGGCTATGTGCAGACGCCGCTGGGCAACAACGTCTTTGAAAACGCAACCGTCAGCCGCTGAGGGCTGGCTGGCGTCGCCGACCCATTCCGGCGGCGCCATCTGCGACGGAGGCCGCAATGGACAGATTACAATACATACTGAAACGCCTGCTGCTGATGATCCCGACCTTCATCTTGGTGATGGTCATCATCTTCGTGCTGGTGCGCCTGCTGCCGGGTGATCCCGCCATTGCCATTGCCGGCGACCGGGCGTCGGATGCCGATCTGGCGGCAATCCGGGTGCGGCTGGGCCTGAACGAGCCGATGCTCGTGCAGTTCTGGCTGTTTATGACCAACACGCTGCAAGGCGATCTGGGCCAGTCGATCCTGATGCGCGCGCCGGTCACCGAGGTGATCGCCAAGCGGTTGCCGGTGACCGGGTTCCTGACCGTCTACGCGGTCGCCTTGTCGCTGCTGATCGCCGGGCCGCTGGCCTTTGTCGCGGCGCTGAACCGCGGGCGCTGGCCGGATACGGTGATCCGCACCGTGTTCCAAGTGGGGCTGTCGATGCCAGTTTTTTATATCGGCCTGATCCTGCTGACCTTTCTGGCCGCGCAGCTGCGCTGGTTCCCGGTCGGCGGCTATGGCGACAGTTTTGCCGAGAACCTGCATCACCTGTTCCTGCCCGCAGTGGCGGTGGCGCTGTATACCTCGGCAATCATCATGCGGAACCTGCGGTCCGCGATCATCGAGGTGCTGGATGCGGACTATGTCCAGTTCGCCCGCGCCAAGGGGTTGCCCGACCGGCTGATCCTGGGGCGCCATGTGCTGCGCAACGCGATGATCTCCACCGTGACGCTGCTGGGGCTGTCGATTGGCAACCTGATGAGCGGCACGCTGGTGACGGAAACCGTGTTCGCCGTGCCCGGGGTGGGGCGGTTGATGCTGGAGGCGATTTTCGCCCGTGACTACCCGCTGATCCAGGGGCTGACGCTGACCTTCGCGGTGCTGGTGTCGGTGGTGTTCCTGCTGACCGACCTGTTCCAAAGCACGCTGGACCCGAGGATGCGCCTGACATGACCGAGACATCTACCCTATCCGCCGCGGCGGCGCCGCCGCAGAAGAGCCGTTTGCAGATCGCCCTGCGCAAGCCGGGTTTCGTGATCGGCATGGTGATCATTGGCCTGTCGACCCTGCTGGCGGTCGCGCCGGGGGTGTTCGCACCGTATGATCCCAATTTCATCGACTATACCGCGGTGCGCCAGCCGCCGAGCTGGGCGCATCCCTTCGGCACCGACATGCTGGGCCGCGACAGTCTGAGCCGGGTGATCGCCGCCTATTCGGTGAACATGCAGATGGCGGTGCTGGCGACGGTGTTTGCGCTGGTGATCGGCGTCGTGGTCGGCGCGCTGGTGGGCTACTACCGGGGCATCGCCGACATGATCTTTGGCCGCATCGTGGATGCGATCATCACCTTCCCGTTCCTGGTGCTGGTGATTGCAGTGGTGGCGGTGCTGGGGCCGGGTCTGGTCAACATGTATATCGCCATCACCCTGGTCGGCTGGGTCTACTACGCCCGGCTGATGCGGGCCGAGGTGATTGCCCAGATGGGCCATGACTATGCCGCCTCGGGCGTGGTGATGGGCTATTCGGACCGACGCATCATCTTTCGCCACCTGCTGCCGAACGCGATCACCCCGGTTGTCGTCTACTGGATGACCGACATGGCGCTGGCGATCCTCTTGGGCTCGTCGCTGGGCTATCTGGGTCTGGGGGCGCAGCCGCCGCAGGCGGAATGGGGCGTGCTGATCGCCGAGGGGCGCAATTTCATCACCACCGCCTGGTGGCTGAGCCTGATGCCCGGCATTGCCATCGTGCTGACGGGGCTGGGATTTTCACTGATTGGCGACGGTCTGGCGGACCTGTTGCGGCCGCGCGGCTGAGGAGGAGATGATGACGCAGAGCCAACCCATTCTTGAGGTCAGCAATCTTTGCACCACCTTTCGGCGCGGCGGCAGCCTGCTGCCGGCGGTGCGCGACGTCAGCTTCAGTGTCGGCAAGGGCGAGGTGCTGGGGCTGGTCGGCGAAAGCGGCTCGGGCAAGAGCGTGACGCTGCGCTCGATCCTGGGGCTGTCGCGGCGCTATGGCGAGGTCAGCGGCGCGGTGCGCTGGATGGGGCAGGACATTGCCGCCCTGCCGGAGCGGCGGCTGCGCCGCATCCGCGGCCGCGAGATCGCGATGATCTTTCAGGAACCGATGACCTCGCTCAACCCGTTGCTGACGGTGGGGATGCAGCTGACCGAGACGCTGAAGGCGCATACCGATCTGGGCCGCAAGGCGCGGCGGGACCGGGCCATCGAAATGCTGGACCATGTCGGCATCCCGGCCGCGGCGTCGCGGTTGCAGGACTATCCGCACCAGTTCTCCGGCGGGATGCGGCAGCGGGTGATGATTGCCATCGCGCTGGCGGCCAGTCCGAAACTGCTGCTGGCGGATGAGCCGACCACGGCGCTGGACGTGACGATCCAGGCGCAGATCCTCGATCTGATCCTGTCGCTGGCGGATGAGCTGGAGATGGGGGTGATCCTGGTGACCCATGACCTCGGCGTGGTGGCGCAGACCTGCCAGAACGTCGCGGTGATGTACGCCGGGCGGATCGTCGAGACGGGGCCGGTGCGGCAGGTGCTGCGCAGCCCGCGCCATCCCTACACCGAGGGGCTGATGCGTTCGGTGCCGCAGGATGTGCCGCCGCGCACGCAGCTTTATTCGGTGCCGGGCACGCCGCCGAGCCTCGATGCGCTGCCGCCGGGCTGTGCCTTTGCGGCGCGCTGCGCGAACCAGACGGCGGCCTGTCTGGACGCGCGCCCGGCGCTGGCGCCGGTCGGCGGGCAGCGCAGCCTTGCCTGTTTCAACCCGGCCCGTGCCGCACAGGGAGACGCCGCATGAGCGAGACAGTGATGGAAATCCGCGACCTGGGGCTGGCGTTCCAGCTGGGCCGCACGCTGGCGGATGTGATCCAGCGGCGCCGGGGCCGGGTGGTGAACGCGCTGAACGGTGTCAGCCTTGCGCTGAAGAAGGGCGAGACCCTGGGCGTCGTGGGCGAGTCCGGCTGCGGCAAGTCCACGCTGGCGCGCTGCATCGTGCGCCTGTACACGCCGCAGCGCGGCCGCATCACCTATCACGGGCAGGACATTTTTGCCGCCGACGCGCGCGCGGATCGCAGCTATAACCGGCGGGTCCAGATGATGTTTCAGGATCCCTATTCCTCGCTGAACCCGCGGATGACGACGGGCCAGATCCTGAGCGAGGCGCTGCGGGTGCACCAGATGCGCCCCGATAGCGAAATCGACGCCCGCGTGGCGGAGCTCTTGGAGCTGGTGCGGTTGCCGCAGGATGCAGCGGGCAAGCTGCCGCATGAGTTCTCCGGCGGCCAGCGCCAGCGCATCGCGATTGCCCGCGCCCTGGCGGTGGAGCCGGAGGTGCTGATCGCGGATGAGCTGGTCTCGGCGCTGGATGTGTCGGTGCAGGCGCAGGTGGTGAACCTGCTGCTGGAGCTGCAGGAGCGGTTGAACCTGACCATCCTGTTCGTCGCCCATGATCTGCGGCTGGTGAGGCATGTGTCGCACCGGGTGGCGGTGATCTACCTCGGTCGGATCGTCGAGATCGGCGACAGCGAGACCCTGTTTGCCCGCCCCGCGCATCCCTATTCGCAGGCGCTGCTGAGTGCGGCGCCCTCGCTGGACCCGGACGACAAGGGCCGCGCCATCCATCTGGCGGGGGAGCTGCCCTCGCCGATGGATGTGCCGTCCGGCTGTCCGTTCCATCTGCGTTGCCCCCATGCCACCGAAATCTGCAAACGCGATGTGCCTGCGCTGACCGCCCATCAGGGCCGCGGCGAGGTTGCCTGCCACCATGTCAACGAGATCAATACCCATGCCTGACACCTTGTTTACCGGAACCGCCGATCGGATCGCGGGATTGCGCGCCGAACTGGACGCCCGCGGTCTGGATGCCTTTATCCTGCCGCGGTTTGATGCCCATCAGGGCGAATACGTGGCGCCGCACGACCAGCGGCTGGCCTATGTGACCGGCTTTACCGGCTCTGCCGGGATGGCGGTGGTCACGCGGGACACGGTCGCGGTGTTTGTTGATGGCCGCTACAGCGTGCAGCTGGGCAATGAATGCGCCGGGCCGCTGTTTTCGCACCACCACCTGTTTGACGAGCCGCCGGAGGACTGGCTGCGGCGCAAGGCTGCCGCGGGCTGGCGCGTGGGGTATGATGCGATGCATCTGCCGCCCGCCTGGCATGATCGTTTCGCGGCGGCCTGCGCGGCGGCCGGGGCCACGATGGCGGCGCAGGACACGAACCCGGTCGATGCGGTCTGGCTGGACCAGCCCGCGCCGCCGATGGGGGCGATCTCGCCCTTTCCGCAGCAGTTCGCGGGCCGCAGCAGTGCCGAGAAATGCGCCGATCTGCTGGACTATCTGGAGGCGCGCGGCACCGATTTCCTGGCCGAGGCGCAGCCCGACAACATCGCCTGGTTCCTGAACGTGCGCGGCGCGGATGTGGACTTCAACCCGATGCCGCAGTCGTTTCTGCTGGCCGGGCGCGATGGCGGGGTGAGCTGGTTTGTCGAGGCGGGCAAGCTGGAGGCGGGGCTGCGCGAGAGCCTGCCCGACAACGTGCAGATCTGCCCGCCGGGCGATGTTCTGGCAACGATGCGGAACCTTGTCAGCCCCGGCCAACGGGTGCTGATTGACCCGGATTTCTCGCCCGTGGCCTTTCGTCAGGCGTTCGAGGCGGCGGGCGCGCAGGTGCTGCCCGAGCCCGGCATCCTGACCCTGACCAAGGCGGTCAAGAACCCGGTGGAACTGGAAGGGCTGCGCAGCTGCCACGTTGCCGATGGGGTTGCCTGGACCGAGTTCAGCGCCTGGCTGGCCGAGACCGTGCCAACGCGGGCCGCGGCGGGCAACCCGGTGAGCGAGCGGGAGGCGGAAGAGAAGATCCTAGAGCTGCGCCGGGCGCAGCCGGGGTTCCTCAGCGAGAGTTTCAATTCGATCTCGGCGGCGGGCGGCAATGCCGCGATGTGCCACTATGCCACCACGCCCGAGCGCAACGCGCCGGTGCTGCCGCAGAACCCCTATCTGCTGGACAGCGGCGGCCAGTACGAGACCGGCACCACCGATGCGACGCGCAGTTTTGCCTTTGGGCCGCGTCCCGACGGGTATGACCGTGCTTATACGGCGGTGTTCAAGGCGCTGTGTACGCTGGCGACGCTGCGCTTTCCCAGGGGCACGCAGGGGCACCACATCGATGCCATCTGCCGCCGGCCGCTGTGGGATCTGGGGCTGGACTATGACCACGGCACCGGCCACGGGATCGGCCACCGGCTGTCGGTGCATGAGCATCCGCAGCGGATCGGCAAACCCCATAACCCGGTGGATCTGACGCCCGGCATGGTGCTGTCGATCGAGCCGGGCTACTACGAAGCGGAGCGGTTCGGCATTCGTATTGAAAACCTGTTTGAGATCGTCGAGGGGGCGGACGGGTTCATGGCTTTCCGCAACATGACCTTCGCGCCGATCCAGACGGATATGCTGATCCTGGAGGATCTGACCTCGGTGGAGCGGGACTGGCTGAACAGCTATCACGCGCAGCTGTGCGAGGTGCTGGCGCCGCGGCTGAGCGACGCAACCCGGACCTGGCTGGCCACGGCTGTCGCCGCGGTCTGACGCCGACAATACTGCCTTCAGCAAATCTTGAGCGCGGCGCCTGACCAGGCCGCCGCGGCGATGCTGCTGTGCCAGTTCGCGATCGAAAGGCGCGCCTGCCGCTGCGTTTGCGCGGCGGATTTAGGCACTCTGCCTGAAATTTGTCTGTTTTTGCAGGAGGTTTTGGGCCGTGTGATGGCGGATGACAATTTTGTATAAAACAAGTCGACAAAAAGAATGCAGCTCGTCTACAGTGAAGCGGCTTGCAGCGCGCTCTACCCGGCTGCGCATTTTTCACAGGAGGAACAATGTCCACATCTATGAAATCCGCCGTCCGTACCGGCGTCTGCGCTGGTGCTCTGGCACTGGTCGCGAGTGCCGCTGCCGCGCAAGACGTGACCTGGCGCGTGCCGACCTCGGTCCCGGAAGGCTCGCCCTATTACGAAAATTTTCTTGAGCGGTTTGCCGACAACGTCGAGCTGATGACCGATGGCGCGGTCGAGGTGCAGCCCTTTGGCGCGGGCATCCTTGTTCCTGCGCTGCATGTCTATGACGGCGTGCGCGATGGCATCGTCGAGGCCGGGCATTCCACCCCCAGCTATCTGGTCAACCAGAACCCGATGAATGCGATCTTCTCCGGCTTTCCGGGCGGCATGGGGCCGGAGGCCTTTGTGACCTGGATCTACGAGGGCGGCGGCGAGGAGCTGCTGAGCGAGATGCGCGCCGAAGAGGGTTTCAAATCGCTGATCGTCGGCATCGGGTCCTCCGAGGTGATGGCCCACGCCAACAAGCCGATCACCACCGCGGCGGATCTGAAGGGGCTGAAGTACCGCACCTCCGGTCCCTGGGCCGAGGTGATGCGCGATTACTTTGACGCGGTGCCGACCGTGGTGCCGCCGGGCGAGATCTACACCCTGCTGGAGCGCAAGGGTGTGGACGCGATCGAATGGGGCCCGCCGTCGGGCAACCTGCCCGAAGGTTTCCACGAAGCGGCGCCCTATATCATCACGCCGGGCGTGCATCAGCCGACCTTCCTGTGGGAAGTGGTGCTGAAGCAGGACACCTGGGATGCGCTGGACGCGGGTCTGAAAGCCAAGGTCGAAACGGCGGCCGAGCTGACCACGCTGCAGTCGCTGATGCATTTCTATGACAACGACATGAAGGCGATGGAAACCTTCCGCGGCAGCAAGGCGGAGGTGATCACGCTGGATCCGGCCTTTGCCGAAGAGCTGTCGGCCGCGGGCGTTGACTGGATCAAGAAGACCGCCGCGGCGCAGGCTGAGGCCGGCAAGCCGCGTATGGGCGAAATCCTTGATGGCTATCTTGCCTATAAGGACCGCTGGGCGGCCGAGAGCGGCTACCTGATCCGCAACGGCAACTGAACCTGCTGGAGGCGGTTATGAAAAGGGTATTTCTGGCGATTGCAGATGCGATTTCTGCAGGTCTGGGGTTTGTCGCCAAGGCGATGGTCCTGATCCTGATCGCCTCCATGTTATACGAAGTTGTCGCGCGCTATGCGCTCGGCGCGCCCACGCTCTGGGCCTTTGATATTGCCTATATGGCAACGGGTGTGCTGTTCGTTCTGGGCGCCGCGCAGGCCCTGCGGGACGATGCGCATGTGCGCATCGACTTTCTGTCGTCACGCCTGCCGGTGCGGCTGCGTGGTCTGATCGACGGGCTGATCTACCTGCTGGTGCTGGCGCCGGTCTTTGGCAAGCTGGCTTGGGTTGGCGGCCACCGGGCCTGGCGCGCGTTTCAGACCGGAGAGGTCGAGGCGGTCAGCCCCTGGGCGCCCTTGATGTGGCCCTTTTATTCGGCCCTGGCGATCGGGTTGGCCGCATTGGCGTTGCAGCTGGCCGCCGAGGGCATCCGGGCGCTGCTGACGCCGCGCCAAGACGACACATTCAAACTCGAGAACTGATATGCTGATTGCCGGACTCATGTTTCCCGCGCTGTTCGGGCTGATCCTGATTGGATTGCCGATCGCGTTTTCGCTGACCATCGTATCGGTGGGGGCGGGGCTTGTCGCCTTCGGGCCTGCGGCCTTCAACCAGCTTTATGGCTCGTTCTACTCGGCCTCGACCAACTTCATCCTGTCGGCGATTCCGATGTTCATCCTGATGGGGGCGCTCTTGGAGCGCTCTGGCATTGCCGAGCGCCTGTTTCGGGTGATGAACATGTGGCTGGGCCGTCTGCCGGGCGGGCTGGCGCTGGCGACCATCGCCATGGGCGCGGTGTTTGCCGCGGCTGCGGGCGTGGTCGGCGCTGTCGAGGTGATGATCGGCATGATGGCGATCCCGGCGATGCAGAAAATGCGCTATAGCAACACGCTGATTGCCGGCACCATCTGCGCGGGCGGCTCGCTGGGCACGATGATCCCGCCCTCGGTGATTGCGGTGATGTATGCTTCGCTGGCGCAGATGTCGGTGGGCAAGCTGTTGGCGGGCATGATGCTGCCCGGCCTGATCATGGTGACACTGTTCCTGGGCTATATCGCCATTCAGGGCCTGCTGAACCCGCCTGAGCCGGTGGCGGACACCGACCAGGTTGCGGATCTGCCGCTGGGCGAGAAGCTGTGGGCGACCGCGACGACGATGCTGCCGGTCTGCGCGCTGATCTTTGCGGTGCTGGGGTCGATCCTGGCGGGTGTCGCCTCACCCACCGAGGCGGCGGCGGTCGGCGCGGCGGGGGCGCTCTTGCTGTGCATATTGAACGGCAGGTTCTCGGTCCCGGTGCTGTCGGAGTCGCTGTCGATCACGGTGCGCATTTCGGCGATGATCCTGCTGATCGTAGCGGCGGGCACGATGTTCATGGGCGTCTTTGCCGCCAACGGCGGCGCGCGTCTGATCCGCGATGTGATCGAGGGCGCGGGCCTTGGGCCGACCGGCATGATGGTGTTTTTCCTGCTGGTTGTCTTCGTGCTTGGCTTTGTGCTGGACTGGACCGCCAACGTGCTGATCTGCGTGCCGCTGTTCTCGCCCTTCATCCGCTCTGCCGGGATTGATCCGGTGTGGTTCGCGACGCTGGTGATCGTGGTGATCCAGACCGGCTATCTGACGCCGCCGATGGCCTCGTCGATCTTTTACCTGAAATCGATCGCGCCACCGGACATGACCTATGGCGAGATGTGCCGCGGGGTGCTGCCCTTTATCGGGTTGCAGGTGGTGACGCTGCTGCTGATCATCTTCTTTCCGCAGCTGGCGACCTGGCTGCCGCAGGTGATCGTCAACTGAGCGCGGCGCAGCCGCTGAAAACCGCGCCGCGGCCCCTCTGCAGGGGAGGCCGCGGCATTGGTGTGTGCAGCCGGGCGGCGGCGCTAGAGTTCGATGTCCTGGCGCTGGTCGCGCGAGATCATGCTTTGAATCTGTTGCACGATCTGATCGGCATGGGCCTTGGCCAGCGCATCCGAGGCACTGACGTTGCGCGCCTCGATGGCAGCGATGATGTCCTCGTGCTCCTGCACATAGCGGTAGGGCAGCTTGTTGTTGAACGAGGAGTAGTAATAGAGCCGCATCAGACGCCGCCCCTCGTCCAGCAGGCGCTGGAACAGACCTTCGAAATAGACATTGTGGCCGGCCGCGGCGATGGCGGCATGGAAGTCGCGGTTGGTGGTGATCATCGCCATGGCGTCCTGTGCCTCGACCGCGGCGGCGAATTGCGCCTGATGACGGCGGATGACGGTGAGGTCCGCGGGCGTGTGATATTCGGCAGCCAGCCGGGTGGTGACGCGGTACATCAGGGTGATCGCGTCAAAGAAGGTGTAGAGATTGACGAAATCGATATAGGCAACCAGCGTTGAGCGGTTCGGAAGCGTTTTGACCAGCCCCTCTCCGGCCAGCCGCACCAGCGCCTCGCGGATCGGGGTCCGTGACATGGCGAACCGCTCTGCGAGCTGTGCCTCGTCGATGGGGGCGCCGGGCTCCAGCGTCAGGTTCAGGATTTCTTCGCGCAGGATGTCGTAGACATGCTGCACGCCCGAACCGCGCTTGCGCTCTGGTTTGCCGGTGGGTTTGCTATCGGTCATTGCATACTCTTTCGTCGCCAAGCTGCATACGTGGGATGGCCGCTGTAGACAACTGTCGGCCGCTCAGCCCTGTGGCGGGAAGACGGCGGTTTTCTTGACGGTTCCGTAGACAAAACTTGTGTCGATGGACGCGATGCCGCCGATCGGGTGGATGCGGGTGCGGATAAAATCCTCATAGGCCGCAAGGTCAGGCACCAGCACCCGCAGCTGGTAATCCATGGCGCCGGTCATGATGTGACATTCCAGCACCTCGTCGATGGTGCGGATGCGGCGCTCGAAATTCTCCACGTCGGAGGCGTTGTGGCGTTCCAGACGGATGCGCACGAACACGGTGATCGCCAGCCCATAGGCGGTGGCGTCGACATCGGCGCTGTAGCCCTGGATCACGCCGCGCGCTTCCAGGTTGCGCACCCGGCGCAGGCAGGGCGAGGGCGACAGGTTCACCGCCTGGGCGAGATCCTGATTGGTCATCCGCCCGTCACGTTGCAGGGCGCGCACGATCTGTCTGTCCTTGGCATCCATGCAGCGTTATTCCTCCTGCATTGGCATAATATGCCACAGCCTAGCGGTAGGTTGGCATTGTTGGCAATCACTTGCCCGGTAAGGCGGCGCAGACTGGTGCAAATATGTGATTCAGGAGATTGCCATGAGCCGCCAGACAGGATTTGCCACCCGCGCCATTCACCACGCCTATGATCCGCAGGACAATGGCGGGGCGCTGACGCCGCCCTTGCACCTGACCTCAACCTTCACGTTTGAAACCGCAGAGGCGGGCGGCGAGATGTTTGCGGGCGAGCGCGCGGGCCATATCTACAGCCGGATTTCCAATCCGACCTGTGATCTGCTGGAGCAGCGCATCGCGACGTTGGAAGGCGCCGAGGCGGGCCTTGCACTGTCCAGCGGCATGGGCGCGATCACGGCCGTTTTGTGGACGCTCCTGTCGCCGGGCGACGAGGTGATCGTGGACAAGACGCTGTATGGCTGCACATTCGCCTTCATGCGGCACGGCCTCGCGAAATGGGGTGTCACGATCACCCATGTGGACATGACCGACCCGGAGAACCTGCGCGCGGCGGTGTCGGACAAGACGCGGGTGGTCTATTTCGAAACCCCGGCCAACCCCAACATGCGGCTGGTGGATATCGCGGCCGTGTCCGAGATTGCCCATACGGTGGGCGCGCAGGTGGTGGCGGACAACACCTATGCCACGCCCTATCTGACCCGCCCGATCGAGCTGGGCGCGGACATCGTGGTGCATTCGGCGACCAAATACCTGGGCGGCCATGGCGATGTGGTGGCAGGTCTGGTGGCGGGCACGGCGGAACAGGTGACCGAGATCCGGCTGGTCGGCATGAAGGACATGACCGGCGCGGTGATGGCGCCGTTCAACGCGATGCTGATCCTGCGCGGGCTGAAGACGCTGGCGTTGCGGATGGACCGGCATTGTGCCTCGGCCGTTACGGTGGCGGAGTATCTGGAGGCGCATCCGGCGGTGGGGGCGGTGCATTTCCCGGGGCTGGAAAGCTTTCCGCAGCACGCATTGGCGGGCCAGCAGATGGCGCAGCCGGGCGCGATGATCGCCTTTGAGATCGACGGCGGCATGGAGGCGGGCATCCGTTTCATGAACGCGCTGAAGATGATCCAGCGGGCGGTGTCGCTGGGCGATGCGGAGACGCTGATCCAGCATCCGGCCTCCATGACGCATTCGACCTACACCCCGGAAGAGCGCGCCGAACATGGCATCAGCGACGGGTTGATCCGCCTGTCGGTGGGTCTGGAAGAGGTCGCGGACATCATCGCCGATCTGGACATGGCGCTGCCGCAGGCGGCCCGCGACGCGGCCTGATCCTGTCCCTTGCGCGGCAGGGTGATTTCCGCTCTGCTGCGCCGGACAGCCCCCGAAACGTTCGACCCGGAGACCGACATGACCGCAGATCCCGCCCATCTGAAAACCATCGAACAGCGGCTGTTGTGGCTGTCGCATTGGATGATCCACCACGCCAACCACATCCGCCCCAAGGCGGACAAGATCAAGGTGGGCGGGCATCAGGCGTCCTCGGCGTCGATGGTGTCGATCATGACGGCGCTGTATTTTTCGACCTTGCGGCCTGAGGATCGGGTGGCGGTGAAGCCGCATGCCAGCCCGATTTTTCACGCGATGCAGTATCTCATGGGCAACCAGACCCGCGACAAGATGGAGAATTTCCGCGGCTATGGCGGGGTGCAGAGCTACCCCAGCCGGACCAAGGATATTGACGATGTGGATTTCTCCACCGGGTCCGTGGGGCTGGGGGTGGCGGTGACCTCCTTTGCCTCGCTCATTCAGGACTACATCGCGGCCAAGGACTGGGGCAGCGATGCGCCGATGGGGCGCATGGTGGCGCTGGTGGGCGATGCCGAGCTGGACGAGGGCAATATCTACGAGGCCTTGCAAGAAGGCTGGAAGAACGATCTGCGCAATTGCTGGTGGATCATCGACTATAACCGCCAGTCGCTGGACGGGATCGTGCGCGAGGGGCTGTTTCAGCGTATCGAGCAGATCTTTGATGCCTTCGGCTGGGACGTGGTGCGGGTGAAATACGGCGTGTTGCAGCGCGCCGCGTTTGAGGAACCCGGCGGTGAGCGTCTGCGCGACTGGATCGATGCCTGCCCCAACCAGGAATATTCGGCGCTGACCTTCATGGGCGGGGCGGTCTGGCGCAAGCGGCTGCTGGATGATCTGGGCGATCAGGGGGATGTCACCGCGCTGATCGAGCGGCGCAGCGATGCGGAGCTGGCGGCGCTGATGGAGAACCTCGGCGGCAACTGTGTCGAGACCATGGCCGAGACCTTTGATGCCATCGACCACGACCGCCCCGTCTGTTTCCTCGCCTATACCATCAAGGGTTGGGGCACGCCGATTGCCGGCCACAAGGACAACCACGGCGGGCTGATGAACGCGACGCAGTTTGCCGCCTGGCAAAAGCTGATGGGCGTGACCGAGGGCGAAGAATGGGACCCGCTGGCAGGTGTGGATGATCCCGACGCCTTACGCAGGTTCCTGGCCGAGGTGCCGTTTTTTGCCCGCGGCCCGCGCCGGTATCGCGATGCCCGGCTGGAGGTGCCACAGATCCAACTGGACGGCGGGCGCGAGATCTCGACCCAGATGGCGTTCGGCAAGATCCTGGACGATCTGTCCAAGGGCGACAGCGCGCTGGCGTCGCGCATCGTGACCACCTCTCCGGATGTGACGGGGACGACCAACCTGGGGCCATGGGTGAACCGGCGCAAGCTGTTTGCGCGCGCGCCGCAGGCGGATGCGTTCATCGAACACCGCATTCCCTCCACCGCGAAGTGGGAGTTCACGCCCGAGGGCCAGCATATCGAGCTGGGCATTGCCGAGATGAACCTGATGCTGCTGCTGGCCGCGGCGGGCCTGTCGCACAGCCTGTTCGGCAAGCGGCTGATCCCGATCGGCACGGTCTATGATCCCTTTGTGGCGCGGGGCTTGGATGCGCTGAACTATGCCTGTTATCAGGATGCGCGGTTCCTGCTGGTGGGCACGCCCTCGGGCGTGACGCTGGCCCCCGAAGGCGGCGCGCATCAGTCCATCGGCACACCGCTGATCGGGATGAGCCAGGACGGGCTGGCGGCGTTTGAGCCGGCCTTTGCCGACGAGCTGGCGATCATCATGGAGTGGGCGTTTGATTATCTGCAACGCGACGGCGAGGGCGACCCGGATGAACGCACCTGGCTGCGCGACGAGACTGGTGGTTCGGTCTATCTGCGGCTGACCACCAATGCGCTGGAACAGCCGGGGGAGCGTTCGGACCCGGACTTCCGCCAGGGGGTGATCGACGGGGCCTACTGGCTGCGCAAGCCGGGGCCGAACTGCGAGGTGGTGATTGCCTATCAGGGCGCGGTCGCGCCCGAGGCGATCAAGGCGGCCGGCATGATCGGCGAGGGCCGCCGCGACATTGGCGTGTTGGCGGTGACCAGTGCGGACCGGCTGAACGCGGGCTGGTGCGCGGCGCAGCGGGCACGGGCGCGGGGCCACGCGCAGGCCCATGCCCATGTGGAACGGCTGATGGGGGATCTGCCGCGCCACTGCAAGGTGATCACCGTGATCGACGGCCACCCGGCGACGCTGTCCTGGCTGGGATCGGTGGCGGGCCACCAGTGCATTCCGCTGGGGGTGGAGCATTTCGGCCAGACCGGCAGCATTGGCGATCTCTACCGCCACCACGGCATTGATGCAGCGGCGATCGTGGAGAAGGTGAACGGGCTGACCGCGGGGCGCGACGTGCGGCGCAATGCGCTGGGGGTCTTGGCCGAGGGTTAACCCGCCGCCAGTTCCTGCATCAGCGTTGCCATCAGCCGGGCTGCGGGCATGGGGCGCGCCAGCGGTGCACCTTGCCCGGCCCATTGCGCGCCATAGCCGGGCTCACCAGCTGCCGCGGCGGCGGCGTTCAGCGCCTTGCCCGCGTCGTATGTGATTGGGTAGTCCGGCACCTCGGCGTCGGGCACCTCTGCACCCAATGCGGTGAACCGGTTCGACAGGCAGCGCGCCGGGCGGCCCGAGATCACCCGCGTCATCACGGTGTTCTGTGCCGCCTCGGATGCAAGCGTCTGCCGGTAGGCGGCATTGGCGCTGGTCTCGTCACAGGCGATGAAGGCGGTGCCGAGCTGGGCCGCAACGGCGCCAAGATCAAGCGCGGCGCGGATGCCAGCACCATCCATGATTCCGCCCGCGGCGATCACCGGCAGCGCCTGCTGCTGCACCAGCAGGCGGGTCAGTGCAAAGGTGCCGAGCTGCGCGTCGGGGGCGTTTTCGTCAAAGCATCCACGGTGGCCGCCGGCCTCCCACCCTTGGGCAACGATGGCGTCAATGCCGGCGGCGGCGCAGGCGCGGGCCTCCTCCAGCGAGGTGGCGCTGGCCAGCAGGACAATGTCACGTTCCTTCAGCGCGGCGATGCGGTCTGCGTCCGGCAGGCCAAAATGCAGGCTGACGACCTCGGGGCGTTCTTCGAGCAGCATGGCAAGCATGGCGTCGTCAGTGGCGAAGGAGGTGTAGATCTCTGACAGGCTGTCGGGCGGAGAGGCATTGAAACGCGAAAACGCCGGACCGAGGCGTTGCAACCAGCGCGCCTGTTTCGCCGCGTCCGCCGTGGCCGGGCGGTGGCAGAACAGGTTGGCGTTGATGGCGCCCTCTGTCCGTTGCCGGGTCTGGCGCAGCATCTGGCGCGCGCCTTCCGCGCCTGCTGCCCCCAGCCCCAGCGCGCCAAGCCCACCGGCATTTGACACCGCCGCTGCCAATTCAGGGGTCGAGACTCCGGCCATCGGCGCCTGCAGAATCGGGCAGCGCAGGTTTAGCCGGTCAAGGATGGTCCGGGTGCGGGTCATGAGATGCCTCCGTTGTGCGACCCGAGCCTAGGCGGCGGGCCGGGCGGGGGCAAGCCGAGCGGGCCCGTGCGGCTAGCATGTAAACCCCATCCAGAAATGCCACTGGCTGCGCAAAGCAGACGTGTCACCGCATAGCGCAACAGGAACAAGGCTTGGCAGCCCGTAGACCTCAAATATCGAAGGGCTGGAAAGCCTTGTGGGTAAAGGGGATGCCTATATCGATTTTGACCGTGCGAGCTCAATGATCAGCGCGCAGAAATACACTGCGCCATGTCTCGCGATCAACTCGTTGCATTCCTAAAGTTCGAAAGGCAGGTATCCCATCAGTGCGATCAACATGGCACCTGTTAGGAATGTCGCTCGCTTGAGCATTACAGATTGCTCGCCTCTTTTTTCATGAACTCTGAGCCGCCTTTATTGGTAACTTGCCCACCGCAAACCGGTCAATCATCGATGACCGGCTCCTCTGGCATACCCAGCTTGCGAGGCCCGGGCTGATACCCCATCTTCTCGGAGTTGGTCCGCACCTTGGGTTTTGGTGGCGCCTTCTCCTGCATCTCTTTGACATAGGCAAGGACCGCGCTGAGCCGCTTGTTCTCGGTGACGGCCGCATGGGTGACACGCTGGTCCATATCAAAGATCCTGCAGGGCAGGGCCTGGCCCTTCCAGCGCACCTCGAAGCCCCCATCTGCAAAGGCATAGGTATCAACGTATTTGCCGATAAGGGCGCGTGACAGCGCGGTCTCTTCCAGCATGATCCGCTTGCGGTCATA
>NZ_JBVYHB010000017.1:0-93639 GCF_056033425.1 Leisingera sp. SA32
TGGAACGCCCCCACTGAAGTGGTCCACCTTTTGGGATAGAATTATCCCGTTTTCAGGAGGACGACGAGATGGCCGGCAAGCGAGAGAAGCCCGAAGATATCGTGCTGAAGCTGCGACAAGTTGAAGTGCTGCAAGGGCAAGGCAAATCAGTTCAGGAGGCCGTGCGGCAGATCGGAGTGACGGTTCAGACCTACTATCGATGGCGCAAGGAGTATGGCGGCATGAGCCGCGATCAGCTCAAGCGGCTGAAAGAGCTGGAAGCTGAGAATACCCGGCTCAGACGAGCCGTGTCGGATCTGACACTGGACAAGATGATCCTGGCCGAGGCCGCACGGGGAAACTTCTAAGCCCTTCCCGCCGCAGGCAGTGCATCAACCATGTGCAGCAAACCCTCAGCGTATCGGAGCGCAGGGTTTGCCGCACATTAGGTCAGCATCGCTCTACGCAGCGCAAGGTGCCCTGTGGTCTACCGGACGAAGCCCGGCTGACCGAGGACATCACCGCGTTGGCCGAAGAGTTTGGCCGCTATGGATATCGCATGATCACTGGGCTGCTGAACAACAGCGGCTGGCATGTAAATCACAAGCGCGTTGAACGGATCTGGCGGCAGGAGGGGCTTAAAGTCCCGCAAAAGCAACCCAAGAAAGGCCGACTTTGGCTGAATGATGGTTCCTGCGTCCGGCTGCGGCCGGAGCGCCCGAACCATGTCTGGTCCTATGACTTTGTTCAGGACCGAACCCACGACGGGCGGATCTTCCGCACGCTGAATATCATCGATGAGTTCACGAAGGAGGCGCTGGTGATCCGGGTCAAACGCAGGCTCAATTCAACGGATGTGGTCGACGCATTGACGGATTTGTTCATCCTACGCGGCCCGCCGGAATACATAAGGTCGGATAATGGTGCAGAATTTATTGCCAAGAAGGTGCGTGCCTGGATCGATGCCGTCGGTGCGAAAGCCGCATTCATCACCCCCGGCTCACCATGGGAGAACGGCTACTGCGAGAGCTTCAATGCCCGTTTCCGGGATGAGCTGCTCAACGGCGAGGTCTTCACCACGTTACGCGAGGCCCAGATCCTGATCGAACGCTGGCGGCGTCACTACAATACGGTCAGGCCCCACAGCGCCTTAGGATACCGGCCGCCAGCGCCCAAGAGCATTGTCCCGATAGACCAAAGGCCGACTATGCACTAACATTCAAACTGGACCACCCGATGGGGGCACACCAGAGCGCTTCAATGCGTGACCATATCTGAAACCCGCATGGACCGGGCCAGATACACAGAATTCATGACACTCCCTATCAGAAAGATCGAAGTTTTTTCTTCGTGCTGCGGATGATTGGCCAATGTTGATTTCGAGAAGCAGAAACGAAGTGGGCACAACGCAAACGCTAACCTTAGGACCACGCACAGGCTTGAAGCTGCCACGAGCGGCAGACGCGCAACAAACAGGAGGACCAACATGCTGCGCACGCTCCCCACGAAGACCCTGTCCGCAGAACCGCAAATTGCCATCACCCGCACATTCGTCGCCGAGCACGGAACCGCCCTGTGCAACGCCGCGGGCAGGATCGCCGGCGAGGCGGGAACAGCTCGCGTTCTGCGCCTCATGTCGATGCTGCGCGAGGCACCACGCCTCGACCGCACACTGCGCCACAGGTTGGTTGATCTTCACCGTCTGCTTTCATTGGACCCTGTCGTCGAGTCGAATGAACCTGACTTTTCGTCTTGGATCCTCCTCGACCCAGCCAGCGAGGAAGTCGAAGACCTCTGCCTGCTCACCGACCGACTCTATGATCTTTTGATCGACATCAGCGTTCTGGATGCGGAGTGGGAGAGACAGGCGCTTGATCTCCCGGCTCAGAAGGCCGCCTGACATGCGGAACCGGCCGCGTAGTGCGCGCGGCCGGCGACACTCTTCTGGGGCCACAGCGCAAGATGCCCGAGAGGAAAAGAGCATCGTTTCAGCGGTAGCATGAACAATAAATTGCCCCGCACGGCAGATTTCTTCTTCGTCTCTGAAAAGAACGACCAATGTTCTTTTCACCAGCACCACCACCAGCCTCTGCAACCGACTGAAAGGAACAAGCCCCCAAGGATCTCCCGAACGCAGCGATGATGACGCCGATGAATAGGCACGCCAGCACCGTTAACGCATGCAAGGGAGACAGACATGCTCAACACCAACACTACGAATATCAGCCAGGCCCGCTTTGATGCGGTCGCCGCGACCGAAAGGCATCTGCGCCGAAATGGTGCCAGTCTGTGCGATCTGCTCGACGCGCTTGACGATCCCGCGGGCTTCGAAGCGCTGTGCCGTCTGCATAGCGCCTTCAGCCATCCTTTTCCAGACGCGGATGCCGTCGAAGACGCGGTGCATGATATCACCCGCTTTCTTGCGGATCAGTCGCCATCCTCGCTCGACCGCATTGGATCCGAGCGCAGCTTCGCCGCGTCCGACATGGCGCGGTGGCATGGAGCGCGGATCAGCGAAATCCACGGGAGATTTCGCCATGCCGAATGATCTGCAGTGCGTGTTGCAGGTTGTTCGAGAAAAGCGACTTAGAGATTACCCTGGCTCATTCGGGCCAGAGCAAGATATTTGCGATATCACGCTCTGGCTGAACCAGAAGTTTCCCATATCGAAAGCGCGTTTGCTGGTTGATCGGCTTTACACTCAAAGCAGCCGCGAAATCTTAGGGCTTTCGGTCACCGGAATAGCCTCACAGTCCTTGTCGATGGCCCCAATCGCTTTGGAGGCCTTCCTGGCTTTGGGATATTCGATCCAGAAGGGGAGCGGAGATAGCTTTCGATGCCCCTCTTGTTTTGGGCGTCATTCAAAGCATGACGCAATCAAAGCCTTCGCACGCATCGAAAGCGCGCTACGCGCCCAGCGTTCACGATAGAAACACTGAAAAACGATATCAAAGGGCGGCGCGAGCCGCCCTTTTCTCGTTGCCACACCTGAACTGGGTTCAGGTCTTAAACTCAGGGTATGGTGTTGTGCTGATACGCCTCTTGATACTCGGGAGACTTCATCAAAGGTAGCCCAAGGATTGATCGGTCTGGCGTTGCGGCTGCACATTCGGATGGCTCTGGTGGACGGAAAAAACAAGAATGTTTTTTGGTGGCCACAACCCCGCCCCATATCCCCCCCTGACAGGCTCGAACGCCCATTTAGCCCATAAGGGGGCCTGAAACGCGAAAATCGGGCGTTTCCGCCCGATTGACCTTTTTTGCTTGCGAAATGGACATCTCAGCCCGGCCGATGGCTATTTATTGGTGGTCAGATCACATCTTGTCCCGCCCCCGATCAGCCGCACTTCGAATGGCCGCAGCTGCGGCAGGTCATGCAGCCTTCGACCATCTGCATGTCGAACTGGCCACAGCTGGGGCAGGCCTTGCCGCGCGGCAGGGTCAGGTTCACCACCTCGGCCGTGGGATCGGACTTCAGCCCCATGCCCTCGCCCTCCAGGAAGCCCGTCTTGACCAGGTGGGTCTCGATCACGCCGCCGATCGCCGCCAGGATCGACGGGATGTACTTGCCCTGCACCCAGGCGCCGCCGCGCGGATCGAACACCGCTTTCAGCTCCTCCACCACGAACGACACGTCGCCACCACGGCGGAACACGGCCGAGATCATCCGGGTCAGCGCCAGCGTCCAGGCGTAATGCTCCATGTTCTTGGAGTTGATGAAGACCTCGAAGGGGCGGCGGTGGCCGTTGATGATGATGTCGTTGATGGTCAGGTAGATCGCATGCTCGGAATCCGGCCACTTCAGCTTGTAGGTGTGGCCCTCCAGGCTCTGCGGGCGGTCCAGCGGCTCCGACATGTAAACCACCTCGGCGCCGTTCTCGTCCACGTCGGCCTCATGCGGCGCATCGGCGCTCTCGCCCGGCGCGGTGTCGGCGCTCTCGCTCACCGACAGGACCGACCCGGTCACGTCGTTCGGACGGTAGGTGGTGCAGCCCTTGCAGCCCTGGTCCCAAGCCTGCATGTAGACGTCCTTGAAGTCATCGAAGGAGATGTCTTCCGGACAGTTGATGGTCTTGGAAATCGAGCTGTCGATCCATTTCTGCGCCGCCGCCTGCATTTTCACATGCGCCGCAGGCGAGAGCGTCTGGGCGTTCACGAAATAGCCGGGCAGCTTGGCGTCATCGCCGAACTTCTCGCGGTACATCTGCACCGCGTAGTCGACCACTTCTTCCTCGGTGCGCGAGCCGTCCTTCTGCAGCACCTTGCGGGTGTAGGCATAGGCAAACACCGGCTCAATTCCCGACGACACGTTGCCCGCATACAGGGAGATGGTCCCGGTCGGCGCAATGGACGTCAGCAGCGCGTTGCGAATGCCATGCTCACGGATTGCATCGCGCACGTCTTCGTCCATGTTCATCATGTTGCCCGACGCCAGATACTTCTCTGCGTCGAACAGCGGGAAGGCGCCTTTTTCCTTGGCAAGGTCCACCGACGCCAGATAGGCGGCGCGCGCGATGCTGTGCAGCCATTCGTCGGTCTGACGCGCGGCTTCGTCGGTGCCGTATTCCAGCCCCAGCATCAGCAGCGCATCCGCCAGGCCGGTAACACCGAGGCCGATGCGGCGCTTGTTCTGGGCTTCCTGCGCCTGTGCGTCCAGCGGGAACTTGGACACATCCACCACGTTGTCCATCATCCGCACGGCGGTGGCGACCAGCTCCTGCATCGCCTCCTGGTCCAGATGCGCATTGGTCTCGAACGGGTCGGCCACCAGCCGCGCCAGGTTGATCGACCCCAGAAGACAGGCACCATAAGGCGGCAGCGGCTGTTCACCGCAGGGGTTGGTGGCGCAGATGTTCTCCACGTAGTTGAGGTTGTTGGCCTTGTTGATGCGGTCGATGAAGATCACGCCCGGCTCGGCATAGTCATAGGTCGCCTGCATGATCTTGTTCCACAGGTCGCGCGCCTGCACGGTGTGATAGACCTTGCCGTCGAACTGCAAATCCCAGGAGCCGTCTGCCTTGACCGCCTCCATGAAGGCATCCGTCACCAGCACCGACATGTTAAACATGCGCAGCCGGGCCGGGTCGGATTTGGCGGTGATGAAATGCTCGATATCCGGGTGGTCGCACCGCATGGTCGCCATCATCGCACCGCGGCGAGAACCGGCCGACATGATTGTGCGGCACATCGCATCCCAGACATCCATAAAGCTCAGCGGGCCGGAGGCATCTGCCGCCACGCCCTTCACATCCGCGCCGCGCGGCCGGATGGTGGAGAAGTCATAGCCGATGCCGCCGCCCTGCTGCATGGTCAGCGCCGCCTCTTTCAGCATGTCGAAGATCCCCGACATGCTGTCCGGCACGGTGCCCATCACGAAGCAGTTGAACAGCGTTACCTGCCGCGCGGTACCGGCACCAGCGGTGATCCGGCCTGCGGGCAGGTATTTGAAATCTTCCAGCGCGGTGTAGAATTTCTCTTCCCAGACATCGGGCTTCTGTTCGGCACGCGCCAGATCGCGCGCGATGCGCCGCCAGCTGTCCTCGACCGTCACATCGATCGGAGTGCCATCCGCCTGTTTGAAACGGTATTTCATATCCCAGATCTGCTCAGCGATGGGGGCGGCAAAGCGGCTCATGTGTCGATCCTTCGAGTCGTTCGGGCTTCATGCAGAATGGCTCCGCAACGGCTGCTCTTTCCGGGCACCGTGGCGAATCCATTTTGGGTTAAGGCTTACTTGCAGCAAGCGCGCAGGGAAACACAATACCTTGAAGTCAGCGATCCGTAAACTACTATATACGGACTAAGCTCTGGACGACTCTGTGGGGAACTTGTGGATAAGTACGTGAATCTCGTAAAGCTTTCGGTGGGCACCGAAAGTGTTGACAGCCTGATGGCCTGGCAAGAGGTGCGCCGCCGTGACCTGCCCGGCGGCCTGCCGCGCCATGTCACCCGCATGTGGCCCAAGCGCGAAGACGAGATCCTGAACGGCGGCTCAATCTACTGGGTCATCAAGGGCTTGATCCAGTGCCGCCAGCGCATCCTGCGGCTGGAGGAGCTGCGCGGCGAGGACGGCCTGCGCCGCTGCGCCATCGTACTGGACCCGGAATTGCACCGCACCCAGACCGCCCAGAAACGCCCGTTCCAGGGCTGGCGTTACCTCAAACCCGAGGACACCCCGGCCGATCTGCCCGCGGGCAAGAAACAGGAAGATCCCCTGCCCCCGGAGCTGTCTCAGGCTCTGGCCGAGATCGGAGTTATCTGAGACCTGCCGCCCCCCCCCTTGCGGCGGTCTCGCCAGCGCCGGGCGACAGCCCGGCGCCCGGCCCAACCGGGGGGATGCCATCTGTGATGGCACCCGCCCCGGGCGGGAGCGCCCCACCGAAGCGGATCTGGATCGACAAGGGCGGTCTCCCGGCCCTTTCGCAGGCATAATGGAGCCTGACGGCGTTGGGCCCGGCCCGCGCCTCGCGCGGCGCGGGTTGCCTCACGCATCCGGCCGCGTTGCACACCGCCGCCGGGGCAGACGGTCGCCCGCCTGCCCCGCAGCAGCCCGCCACATCACTTCAGCAGCGCCAGCAGCTCCTTGGCAGCCTCCTCGGAGGAGGCCGGGTTCTGGCCGGTGACCAGCTTGCCATCGACCACTACATAAGGTGCCCAGTCGTCGCCCTTCTGATACTCCGCGCCCTTGGCCCTCAGCATGTCCTCGACCAGGAACGGCACCACATCGGTCAGCCCCACGGCCTCTTCCTCGCCGTTGGTGAACCCCGCAACCTTGCGGCCCCGGACCAGCGACTGGCCATCGGCGGCTTTCACATGGCGGAACACGCCCGGCGCATGGCACACGGCACCAATGGGCCGGTCCGCGGCGGCGAAATCTTCCAGGATCTTGCGGCTGTTCGCATCCTCGGCCAGATCCCACAGCGGGCCATGGCCGCCGGGATAGAACACCGCGTCAAACTGGTCAGCCGAAACGGCAGAGAGTTTCTGGGTGTTCGCCAGCGCCTTCTGCGCGTCCTGATCCTGCTTGAACCGATGGGTGGCCTCGGTCTGGGCATCCTCGGTGTCTGATTTCGGATCCAGCGGCGGTTGGCCGCCCTTGGGCGAGGCGAGCGTGATCTCAGCACCGGCATCACGCAGCACGTAATACGGGGCGGCGAATTCCTCCAGCCAGAACCCCGTCTTTTCCCCGGTGTCCCCCAGCTGATCGTGCGAAGTCAAAACCATCAGAATCTTCATATCCTGTCCTTTCAGTTGAGGTGTCTCCACCCCAGCTAAGCCCCGGGAACAGAATTGGAAGCCGGACGCCCAAAAAAAGGGCGCCCGGCAAGCTCGTGAACCGGCGGACAGGCGCCTATCTTCGGCCTTCCAGCAGGTCCAGCAGCGTGTTCAACGCCGCCTTGTCCTCGGTACCGTATTTCGCCACCCGGCTGCGCCACAGGGTGGCTTGCGACTTCAGCACCAGCCCGTCACCCAGCAGTTTCAGGTGGTTGGCCCGCAACGTCTCACCGGTGGAGGTGATGTCGGCGACCATCTCGGCGGTCTCGTTCTTCACCGTGCCTTCGGTGGCGCCCTGGCTGTCGACCAGCTGGTAATCCGCCACACCCGCATCGGTCAGGAACTCGCGCACCAGACGGTGATACTTGGTGGCAATCCGCAGCCGGTGGCCATGCTGCGCGCGGAAGGCCGAGGCCGCCGCATCCAGATCGTCCAGCGTGTCCACGTCGATCCAGCATTGCGGCACCGCCAGCACCAGATCCGCATGGCCAAAGCCCAGCGGCGCCAGTTCCTCGACCTGCTGTTCGAACCGCGGCAGTTTTTCCTGCACCAGATCGGTGCCGGTGACGCCCAGGTGGATCCGCCCCGCCGCCAGCTCGCGCGGGATTTCCCCTGCCGACAGCAGCACCAGTTCCATGTTCGACACGCCTTCGACCGCGCCGGCATATTCCCGGTCCGAGCCGGTGCGCGACAGTGTCACGCCGCGTTTGGCAAACCAGTCGAATGTCTTTTCCATCAGCCGCCCCTTGGACGGCACGCCCAGCTTTAGGGTCATGCGCGGGCCTCCTCAAGCTGCACCATCAGATAGGGGCGCAGCACGCCGCCCACCGCCGGGATCTCCTCGCCCTGCCCCAGCTGCCGGGTCAGCGCATCATAGCGTCCGCCGCTGGCAATCGGCGGCAGGTCCGGGCGCGCCTCGGCATAGAAGCCAAAGACAAACCCGTCGTAATACTCCATCGAGGTGCGCCCGTAGGAGGCCTCGAAATCGAGGTTCTCCACGTCCACCCCGCGCGCCTTCATCGCCGCGGTGCGCGCGTCCAGCCGGTCCAGCGCAGGGTTGATCTGCGGCAGGTCCACCGCGATGTCGCGCATCTGCTCGGTGGCAAAGGGCACCGTTTCGCGCACCGCCATCAGCGCTTCCAGCGCCAACAGCTCATGCTCCGCAATCGGCGGTGCCTTGGCGTCGGCGCGCAACGCATCGACCCGCGCCTGCACCTCCGCCGCGCGGCGTTTGCCCAGGTGCGGCGCAGATCCGGTCAGGTCGCCCTCGGTCTCCAGCAGCTTCTTGCGGGTGTCCGGCACCGGGGTGCGGCCTGCAAAGCGGTCCAGCAACGCGCGGAAACGACGCGGCCGCCAGATGTGGCGCATCAGCGCCGCCTTGCGCTTGTCGGTGGTGTTCAGCCCCTGAACCGCAGCCATCAGGATGCCGATGTCACCGGTCGCCGCACGCAGCGGCAGGCCGCGCACCTGCAACGCAAACAGCGCAAACACCTCGGCATCTGCCGCCGCCGCATCGTCGCGGTCAAACACCTCATAGCCCACCTGAAGGTACTCATTGGGCCGTTCTGGATAATGCTCCTGACGCCGGAACACCTTGCCCGAGTAGGTGTAGCGTGCGGGCTCCGCCCCGTGACGCATATGCGCTTCGACCACCGGCACAGTGAAATCCGGGCGCAGCATCTGCTCGCCGCGCAGCGCGTCTGAGGTCACATAGGCGCGGCCTCGGATATCTTCGCCATAAAGGTCCAACAGCGTGCCCGCCGGTTGCAGCAGCGGCACGTCCACCACCTGCGCGCCCGCGGCCTCGAACCGCACCCGCAGCATGGCCGCCTTGGCCTGCACCCTTGCCTGTGCCGCGGCCTGGTCACTGTCCAAGTTGCGGGCCTGTATCAGGGATGTATCGGTCATCGTTCAGCCCTGCCCGTCCAGGATTTCACGCACCTTGGCCACCAGATCCGTGCGCGGGACCTCGAATTGGCTGGGGCGTTCCTTCCATTCTTCCAATGTGGCGTTTTCTGCGATCTTGGCACCAAGGATCAGATCCTTGATCTGCACCACGCCGTTTGCCTTTTCGTCGCCGCCCTCGATCACGGCCACCGGGGAGTTGCGCTTGTCCGCGTATTTCAGCTGGTTTCCGAAGTTCTTGGGGTTGCCCAGATAGACCTCGGCGCGGATGCCCGCGTTGCGCAGCTCTGCCACCATGGCCTGATAATCGGCCATCCGGGCGCGGTCCATGACCGTCACCACCACCGGGCCGCTCGCCTCCGCCGTCAGACGCCCCTTGGCGTGCAGCGCCGCCAGCAGCCGGTCAACCCCGATGGAGACCCCCACCGCAGGGACTTCCTGACCGGTGAAGCGCTTGACCAGCCCGTCATAGCGCCCGCCGCCGGAGACCGAGCCGAACTGCCGCTTGCGGCCTTTCTCATCCAGGATCTCAAAGGTCAGCTCCGCCTCGAACACCGGGCCGGTATAATAGCCAAGGCCGCGCACCACAGAGGGGTCGATCTCGATCCGGTCCTGGCCGTAGTTTCCGGCAGCCAGCAATTCGCCGATCTGTTCCAGCTCGGCAATGCCGTCCTGGCCCACCTTGCTGTCGCCCACGGCAGCGCGCAGGTTGGCAATGGTGCCCGCGGTCTCTGCCGCCTTGGAGGTGAGGAACGCCAGCACCGGTGCCGCCTGATCCTCCGACAGGCCCACCCCGTCGATATAGGCGCCAGAAGCATCCAGCCGCCCCCTGGTCAACAGCTCCCGCACGCCGGTCTCGCCCACCTTGTCGAACTTGTCGATGGTGCGCAGCACGTCATCGCGCTTGGCGTCGCCGTCCTCCAGCCCCATGGCCTCCAACACGCCGTTCAGAACCTTGCGGTTGTTTACCCGCACCAAATAGTCGCCGCGCGGAATGCCGACAGTTTCCAGCGTGTCCGACAGCATCGCGCAGATTTCCGCATCGGCCGCCATCGAGGACGTGCCAACGGTATCCGCATCACACTGATAGAACTGGCGGAACCGGCCCGGACCGGGTTTCTCATTGCGCCAGACCGGCCCCATCGCATAGCGGCGGTAAGGCGTCGGCAGATCGTTGCGGTGCTGCGCGTAAACCCGCGCCAGCGGCGCCGTCAGGTCATAGCGCAGCGCCATCCAGTCGCCGTTTCCATCATCCTCGGTTTCCTGCCAGGCAAACACACCCTCATTGGGGCGGTCCACGTCGGGCAGGAATTTTCCCAGCGCTTCCACGGTTTCCACCGCCGAGGATTCCAGCGCCTCGAAGCCGTAATGATGATACACACCCGCGATGGCCCGCAGCATTTCTGTCCGCTGGGTCACCTCCGCACCGAAATAGTCACGGAACCCCTTGGGCGTTTGCGCCTTGGGGCGGGGCTGTTTCTTCACTTTGGCCATCTGAGGCCTCCTCACGGGTAGCGGTTTCACTCGCGTCGCGGTCTAGCGGATGCAAGCCGTGGCGGCAAGAAGGAGCCGCGGCGCGGCGGGAAGGCAGACCGCAAGGGGGACAAAAAAACCGGCCCGCGGCACAGCCGCCTTCCTCTGGCAAAAACGATCGCCGTCAAAGCCCCGCGTGTTTTCCTGGAAAACCCGCGTCAGCGCCCCCAGCCCCCATGGACCCCGGGCCGGGCAGGCCCTATGACATTAGCGCACCGCACAGGAGACCTTTCATGCAGCATCTGGAAGAGCAAATCGCCCATCTGACCCGCAGCGTGGAGGAGATGAGCGACGTCATCGCCCATCAGCAACAGGAAATCGACGTGCTTACCCGCCGCGTCGCCATGTTGATGCAGCGCGAGGCCGGGCGCGAGCAGGAGGGCAGCGGCGGCGTGGTTCTTGGCGACGAACGCCCACCGCACTACTGACCCGGCTGCCCGGCCCGGCGCGGACCGGGTCCAACCGGACCCGTCCGGAGCGCCCAACGCGGCGCGGCGCGCGTACCACAACTCTCGCGAATACTTTGCGCGCGCGTAGAAACCGCTTGCGTCTTTGCCGCTCCGTCACGCACGTTGAGGCTGAATTAGCCTTGGCGAAAGGTTGCAAGTGTATATATGCGTTCGGGAAACGCACGGAGTTGGATGACAGTGGCGACAAGTAACGCAGATTTGGTACGCTTTTGGTTTGAAGAGGTCTGGTGTCGTGACAATGATGCCGTATTGCACGACATGTTTTCAGACGAAACCGAGGCCACCGGTCCGGTCTCCAACCTGATGGGTCAACAGTTCAGCGCCTCTGATTTTGTCAGCACGATGAAGGCGTTGCTGGGCGGCGCGCCGGAGTTCACCTTTCGCGTGTTCGAAGAAGCGGGGCCTTGGGTCATCACCTGTTTCGATGTGCATGTGACCAGCCATCCGCAACGCCCGCCCTTCGATTTTGACGGTCAGATGATCTTCAAAGTCGAAGACGGCAAGATCACCGCGATCCATTCCAGCCTGAATTACATCCAGCTGTTCGAGGGGCTGGGCCAGATGCCCCCCGACACCCTGCCCGTCTGTCTCAGCGGATCTGAACTGGTCTGGAAGTAACCCGGCAACCTTGCGGCGCGTCGCGGCAGGACGGCGGGCCGCCTGCCGTCAGATTTCCTCGACGTCCATCACCCCGTCCAGCGATTTCAACGCGCCTTTGATCTGCGGGTTGATTGGGAAAGGCTGGCCCAGCTCCATCTCCACATCGCCGGGCAGGCCGGGATCCTGCAAATACACGTAGATCTCCCCACGCGCGGCATTGCGGGCCGCCGTCCTTGCGTCCTCCAGCACCTGCGCCACGGTGTTCACCGCCCCGGCATCGTTCAGATAGACCCGCAGGCAGCTGCGCCCGGCGTCGGCGATGGCGCTGTCCACCGGCCCGACAGAGCGCACCAGCAGCTTCAGCTGGTCGCTTTCCATCGTCGCCTCGGCGGTGATGACCACCTTGGCACCGGTCTCCAGGTATTCGCGTGACTTTTCCAGCACATCGGAGAACAGCGTCACCTCATATGCGCCGGTAGGATCGCTGAGCTGGGCAAAGGCAAAGCGGTTGCCGCGCGCCGATTTGCGCTCCTGCCGGCCCGCGACCACGCCGCCCATCTTGGCCATGAACGGCCCGCGCTCAGCCTTGGCGGTGACCTCGTCCAGCGTCATCACCTTCTTGCGCTTGAGCGCCGGCATGTAGTCGTCCAGCGGGTGTCCCGACAGGTAGAAACCGATCGCCTTGAACTCCTCGCTCAGCCGTTCGGCGGGCAGCCAGTCGGGCACATTCGGCAGCCGCGGCTCCGGCAGATCCTCGCCCGCTTCGCCAAACAGCGACACCTGGTTGGAGTTACGCTGGTCATGCACCGCCGCCGAATAATCCACCAGGGGACCCAGCCCCTCAAACACCCGGCGGCGGTTGCTGTCGAGCTGGTCAAAGGCGCCTGCCCGCGCCAGCATCTCCAGCGGCCGTTTGCCGACCCGTTTCAGGTTCACCCGGCGGGCAAAATCGAACAGGGTTACAAAGGAACGCTCCTGGCCGCCCTCCCGGCGCGCCTCGGTTACCAGCCGCATCACGTCAACGCCGACGTTCTTCAGCGCGCCCAGCGCATAGACCAGCTCGCCGTTTACAACGTTGAAAGTCGCCAGCGAGCGGTTGACGCAGGGCGGCACATAATTCAGCCCCAGCCCCTTCTTTACCTCTTCAAAGTAGATCGCCAGCTTGTCGGTCAGGTGGATATCGCAGTTCATGACACCGGCCATGAACTCGACCGGGTGGTTCGCCTTCAGCCAGCCGGTCTGGTAGCTGACCACCGCATAGGCCGCCGCGTGCGATTTGTTGAAGCCGTAGTTGGCGAATTTTTCCAACAGGTCAAAGACCTCGCTGGCCTTTTTCTTGTCGACGCCATTTTCCGCCGCGCCCTTCTCGAACTTGGGGCGTTCGGCGTCCATCGCCTCCTTGATCTTTTTACCCATCGCCCGGCGCAGCAGGTCCGCGCCGCCCAGCGTGTAGTTCGCCATCACCTGGGCAATCTGCATCACCTGTTCCTGATAGACGATGATGCCCTGGGTCTCTGCCAGGATGTGGTCGATCAAAGGGTGCACCGACTGGATCTCGCGCTGGCCGTTCTTGACCTCGCAATAGACCGGGATGTTCTCCATCGGGCCGGGACGGTACAGCGCCACCAGCGCCACGATGTCCTCGATGCAGGTGGGCTTCATGCGCTTCAGCGCATCCATCATGCCGGTGGATTCCACCTGGAACACCGCCACCGTCTTGGCCCGCGAATACAGATCATAAGTGACCGTGTCATCCAGAGGGATGGCGTTGATCTCGTTCACCGCGCCTTCCGGCGGCTCATAGAGCTGGGTGCCGTCAGCAGCCACATGCAGGTCGCGGCCGGATTGTTTGATCAGGTCCACCGCGTTTTGAATCACGGTCAGCGTCTTCAGGCCCAGAAAGTCGAATTTGACCAGACCAGCCTGCTCGACCCATTTCATGTTGAACTGGGTGGCCGGCATGTCAGAGCGCGGATCGCGGTAGAGCGGCACCAGCGCGTCCAGCGGCCGGTCGCCGATCACCACCCCCGCCGCGTGGGTGCCCGCCGAGCGCAGCAAGCCCTCCACCTGCATGCCGTATTTCAGCAGCCGGTCAACAACCTCTTCATTCTCGGCCTCCTCGCGCAGGCGCGGCTCTTCTTTCAGACTGTCGGCGATCGACATCGGCTTGACGCCCTCGACCGGGATCAGCTTGGACAGCCGGTCCACCTGCCCATAGGGCATCTGCAGCACCCGGCCCATGTCGCGCACCGCCGCCTTGGACAGCAGCGCACCAAAGGTGATGATCTGGCCCACCTTGTCGCGGCCATATTTCTCCTGCACGTATTTGATGACCTCCTCGCGGCGGTCCATGCAGAAGTCGATGTCGAAGTCGGGCATCGACACCCGTTCCGGGTTCAGGAAGCGTTCGAACAGCAGGCTGTACCGCAGCGGGTCCAGGTCGGTGATCGTCAGCGCATACGCCACCAAGGAGCCCGCGCCAGAGCCCCGCCCCGGTCCCACTGGGATTTCGTGGTCCTTGGCCCATTGGATAAAGTCCGCAACGATCAGAAAGTAGCCGGGAAAGCCCATGCCCTCGATGATGCCGAGTTCGAAATCCAGCCGCTCCTGATATTCCTCGACGCTCACCGCATGCGGGATCACCGCCAGGCGTTTTTGCAGGCCTTCATTGGCAATGCGGCGCAGCTCGGCCACCTCGTCATCGGCGAACTTGGGCAGAATGGGATCGCGCCGATACGCCATGAAGGCGCAACGCCTGGCGATTTCCACCGTGTTTTCAATCGCCTCCGGCAGGTCAGCGAACAGCGCGACCATTTCTTCCTGGCTTTTGAAGTAATGCTGTGCGGTCAGACGGCGGCGCGGCTCCGCCTGGTCGACATAGGCCCCCTCAGCGATACAGATCATCGCGTCATGCGCCTCGTACATCTCCGTGTTGGGGAAGTAGACGTCATTGGTCGCAACCAGCGGCAACTCCATCGCATAGGCCATTTCCACATGGCCGCGCTCGGTCAGCTGCTCGGCCTCGGGCTGGCCGTGCTCGCCCGGGTGACGTTGCAATTCCACATACAACCGGTCCGCAAAGATCGTCTTAAGCCGCTGCATCAGCGCCTCTGCCGCCGGTCGCTGGCCCTGCCGCAAAAGCCGCCCCACCGGCCCGTCCGGCCCGCCGCTGAGACAGATCACGCCATCGCTATGCGCCGCCAGCTCCTCCGGGGTCACATGCGGCAGCTCGCCCCCCTCGCGCAGGTAGAGACAAGAGTTGAGCTTCATTAGATGCTCATAGCCGGTCTCGCTCTGCGCCAGCAGCACCAGCGGCGCAGGCGGTTTCGGACGTTCACCGGGCGCGGGCTCTGCATAGCGCAGATCGACCTGACAGCCGATGATCGGCTGCACCCCGGCACCGCTGGCCGTGACCGAAAATTCCAACGCCGAGAACAGGTTGTTGGTATCGGTCACCGCAATCGCGGGCATCTCGTGCTTCTTGCACAGGTCAGGCAGCTTTTTCAGCCGCAGCGCGCCTTCCAGCAGCGAATACTCGGTGTGGGTGCGCAGGTGAATGAATCGGGGAGAGCTGGTCATGCCGCTAAGCTATCCCATTGCCGCGCCGGGGTGAACGGGCCTTCTGCGCCCCGGTGCGATCAGCCGCTGCCCGCCGCGACGGACGATGAACACCTGCCAAAACCGCTGCGGTGGAAGCTGTATTTTATCCGATCTGTTGAAACTCTTTCGCGCGCGCCGCGGCAAGCCAGCGTGAAAATCTGGATAAAACGCATTCTTTATAACGCTCTAACCACTCAGGCGGCAATTTTCTTGCGCCGCGGACTGCCGGGCCGCAGCGGCAGTTTTTCTTGCTTTGACAAGGGGCTGCTCCCTAGGCTGAACTCAGCAAGCAATAATCAGCCCGCTCCTCTTCCTCGCCGCACCGAAGGGGGGCACTTCGGGTCAACAGGGACATGCGGAGGGTCCGGGGACGATGGTACATCTCTTACGGTCGCACACTGGCGCGGGTGGCTCCGCCGCCGGGCGAATTGCGGCACCAACGCCGCAGAGGTCTGGAAACACAGGCCAATCACGGCTGCCCTATTCCCAAGTGACAGATCAGGCGCTATGCCAGCCGCTGTTGAATCATCTGATTGCCTGCACCATTGCCGCAGCTTTGCCGCGCAAGCCCTGGCTGGGGCCAGGCCCGCGGTGGCAAGCGGCAGCAAGCCCCCCGTCGCATCCGCGGCAAGGTGAAGAACACGGATTGAGAGAGGACCGGCCCGCGTGACTGTACCCCTGCTAAGCCTGCAAGGCCTGACCAAGGCCTACCCCGGCGTTGTGGCCAATGACAGCGTATCCTTTGACATCGGCGAGGGCGAGGTTCACGCCCTGCTCGGCGAAAACGGCGCCGGCAAGTCAACGCTGGTCAAGATGATCTACGGGCTGGTGAAACCCGACAGCGGCCAGATGCTGCTGCGCGGACAGCCCTTTACCCCGGCCGAACCCCGCGCCGCGCGCGCCGATGGCATCGCTATGGTGTTCCAGCATTTTTCGCTGTTCGATGCGCTGAACGTGGCGGAAAACATCGCCCTGGGCATGGAAAACCCGCCGGAAATGCGCGACCTCGCCGCCCGCATCCGCGAGGTGTCGGAAACCTACGGGCTGCCGCTGGACCCGTTCCGCACGGTGGGCGATCTGTCCGCAGGCGAACGCCAGCGCGTCGAGATCATCCGTTGCCTGTTGCAGGACCCCAAGCTCCTCATCATGGATGAACCGACCTCGGTGCTTACCCCGCAGGAGGTGGAGATCCTGTTCAAGACGCTGCAGAAGCTGCGCTCCGAGGGCACCTCGATCCTGTATATCTCGCACAAGCTGGAGGAGATCCGCACCCTGTGCGATCACGCCACCATCCTGCGGCTGGGCAAGAACGTCGGCGAATGCACGCCCCGCGACACCTCGGCCCGCGACATGGCGGAAATGATGGTCGGAACATCGCTGCAGACGCCGCAACGCGGCAGCCGTGATTTTGGCGAGGTGGCGATGGCGATCACCGGCTTGTCGGTGGCTGCACCTTCGGCCTTTGGCACCTCGCTCAAGAATGTGCATCTGTCGGTGCGCAAAGGCGAAATTCTGGGCATCGGCGGTGTGGCAGGCAATGGCCAGGATGAACTGCTGAGCGTCTTGTCGGGCGAAGTTCTGTCCGCAGCCGACGCGGTCAAGCTGCACGGGCAGCCCATCGGCCGCCACGGCCCCACCGCGCGCCGCGCGCTCGGGGTGCTGGCAGCACCTGAGGAACGCCTGGGCCACGCCGCCGCTCCGGACATGAGCCTGACGGAAAATGCCATGCTGACCGGATCGGTGCGTGAAGGGCTGGAAAAGAACGGCTTTCTCGACTGGGGCAAGACCCGCGCGTTTGCCGAACGGATCATCCAGGCCTTTGACGTGCGCACGCCGGGGCCCGGCAATGCGGCGCGGTCGCTCTCGGGCGGCAACCTGCAGAAGTTCGTGATCGGCCGAGAGGTGCTGCAGAACCCGGAGGTTCTGGTGGTGAACCAGCCGACCTGGGGGGTTGACGCCGCCGCTGCCGCCGCCATCCGCCAGTCGCTGCTGGATCTAGCCGCCAAGGGCGCGGCGGTGATCTGCATCAGTCAGGATCTGGATGAGCTGATGGAGATCTCCGACAGTTTTGCCGCGTTGAATGAAGGTCGCCTGAGTGCCCCGCGCGAGGCCGCGGGCCTGACGGTCGAGGAAATCGGCCTGATGATGGGCGGCGCGCATGGCATGGAGGTGGCGCATGTCTGACGCCACCTGCTGCTTTCACGTCTCCCACCGCGGCGGCGCAGTCCGCTGCCGCGCAAGGCACATGAGTATTTTTGGAAAGATGAAACAGGGAGCCGCGCAATGATCCGGCTTGAGAAACGGCCGCAGCCGTCGCGGGCCTGGTCGCTGGCGACGCCGCTGGTGGCGGTGCTGGCAACGATGGTGTTTGGCGGGCTGCTGTTTGCGGCCCTCGGCAAACCGCCGGTGGAGGCGATCCGCACCATTTTCTGGGAACCGCTGTTCGGCGAGTTTTCCTTCTACTACCGCCCGCAGCTGTTGGTCAAAGGCGCGCCGCTGGTGCTGATCGCCATTGGCCTGTCACTGGGGTTCAAGGCGGGCATCTGGAACATCGGCGCCGAGGGGCAATACATCATGGGCGCCATCTTTGGCGCTGGTGCCGGGCTGGCGTTCTATCCGCTGGAGGCGGTCTACATCTTCCCGATCATGGTGATTGCCGGCGCGTTTGGCGGCTGGGCCTGGGCGATGATCCCGGCTATCCTGAAAACCCGCTTTGGCACCAACGAAATCCTCGTGTCGCTGATGCTGGTCTATGTGGCAGAGCAGTTCCTCGCCTCGGTTTCGCTGGGATTGCTGAAAAACCCCGAGGGCTTCGGCTTTCCCGGCTCGCGCAACCTGCAGGCCTATGAGAGCGCCTACAACGCCGAGCTGATCGTCGGCACCGGCATGCACTGGGGCGTGGTGGCCGCGCTGATCGCCGTGATCTTTGCCTATGTGCTGCTGAACCGGCACATGACCGGCTATCACATCCGCCTCACCGGCGAGGCGCCGCGGGCGGCCAAGTTTGCCGGCGTCAACCCGGCGCGGCTGGTGCTGTTCTGTCTTGGCATGTCCGGGGCGCTGGCCGGGCTGGCCGGCATGTTCGAGGTCTCCGGCCCCTCGGGCCAGATCTCCATCGATTTCAACGTCGGCTACGGCTTTACCGCAATCATCGTGGCCTTCCTTGGCCGTCTGCACCCGGTCGGCATCCTGCTGGCCGGCGGGCTGATGGCGCTGACCTACATCGGCGGCGACATCGCGCAGTCGAACCTGCAACTGCCTGCCGCAGCGATCCAAGTGTTCCAGGGGATGCTGCTGTTCTTCCTGCTGGCCTTTGACCTGCTCACCAATTTCCGCATCGCAATCGGCAAGCCGGAGGTCGCGTAACATGGATCTGTCTGCAATCAACCCGGTCCTGCTCATCGCCTCGCTGATGGTGGCGGCGACACCGCTGCTGCTGGCCGCCATCGGCGAGCTGGTGGTGGAGAAATCCGGCGTTCTGAACCTCGGGGTCGAGGGCATGATGATCGTCGGCGCCATCGCGGGCTTTGCCACCGCGGTGGAGAGCGGCTCGCCGCTCCTTGGTTTCATCGCCGCGGCTTTTGCCGGTTCGGCCCTGTCGGTGCTGTTTGCCATCCTGACCCAATTCGCGCAGGCCAATCAGGTCGCCTCCGGCCTGTCGCTGACGCTGTTCGGGCTGGGGCTGTCGGCGCTGATGGGCCAGTCCTATGTGGGGGTGAAGCCGCCGCAGATGGGTGACATCCATATCCCCCTGCTTAGCGATCTGCCGGTCATTGGCCCGATCCTGTTCGGCCATGACATCATCCTCTATTTCGGCATCGCGCTGACCGCGGCGGTGTGGTGGGTGCTGAAATATTCCCGCCTGGGTCTGGTGCTGCGCGCAGTGGGCGAGAACCACGAGGCCGCCCATGCGCTGGGGTACAAGGTGATCCGCATCCGCATTCTGGCGATCATGTTCGGCGGTGCCTGCGCGGGCCTGGGCGGCGCCTATATCAGCCTCATTCGCGTGCCGCAGTGGACCGAGGGCATGACCGCCGGCATCGGCTGGATTGCCCTGGCGCTGGTGGTGTTTGCCAGCTGGAAGCCGTGGCGCGCCTTGCTGGGTGCCTATCTTTTCGGCGGCGTCACCGTGGTGCAGCTTAATCTACAGGCGGCAGGCGTTGCCATCCCGGTCGAGTATCTGGCAATGTCGCCCTATCTGATTACGATCATTGTGCTTGTTATCCTTTCGGCCGACAAGAGCAGCGCACCCGCGTCGCTCGGTCGCAACTTCCATGCCTCCCGCTGATATGGCGGGCGGCACACAATCCCGCCCAGGGTCCTCTCCTGGGCGACACAACCAAAACGGGGAGTCCCAAACATGAAACTGACCAATCTTCTGACCAGCGCCGCTGTGGCGCTTGGCCTGGCCGCCGGCGCGGCCTGGGCCCAAGACAAGACCAAGGTGGGCTTTGTCTACGTCGGCCCTGTCGGCGATGGCGGCTGGACCTATGAGCATGACCAGGGCCGCAAGGCGGTCGAAGCCGAGTTTGGCGACAAGGTGGAAACCGTCTATGTCGAAAACGTTGCCGAAGGCCCCGACGCCGAGCGCGTCATCACCCAGATGGCGCTGCAAGGGGCGGATCTGATCTTCACCACTTCCTTTGGCTACATGGACCCGACCATCAACGTCGCCAAGAAGTTCCCGGACGTGAAATTCGAGCACGCCACCGGCTACAAGCGCGCCGAGAACGTCTCGACCTATTCCGCACGTTTCTATGAGGGCCGCGCGGTGCAGGGCACCATCGCGGGCCACATGACCGAGAGCAACATCATCGGCTACATCGGCTCCTACCCGATCCCCGAAGTGATCCGCGGCATCAACTCGGCCTATATCCACGCCAAGAAGGTGAACCCGGACGTCGAGTTCAAGATCGTCTGGGCCTTCACCTGGTTCGATCCGGCCAAGGAAGCCGACGCCGCCAAGGTGCTGATCGAACAGGGCGCCGACGTGATCCTGCAACACACCGATTCCACCGCGCCGCAAGCTGCTGCGCAGGCCGCAGGCAACGTGATCACCTTCGGCCAGGCCTCCGACATGGCGGAATACGGGCCCAAGCCGCGGGTCTCCTCGATCATCGACAACTGGGCGCCCTACTACATCGCCCGCACCAAGGCCGTGATGGACGGCACCTGGGAGTCGGTCGACACCTGGGACGGCATCGGCGCCGGCATGGTCGGTATCGGTGAAATCTCTGACGCGGTTCCTGCCGACGTGAAGAACGCCGCGCTGGAGCTCAAAGCCGCCCTGGCCGATGGCTCCTACCACGCCTTCACCGGCCCGCTGAAAAAGCAGGACGGCTCCGACTGGCTGGCTGAGGGGGAAGTCGCCGATGACGGCACCCTCGCGGGGATGAACTTCTTTGTCGAAGGCCTGGAAGGCGACATCCCGCAATAAGCCGTTCTGCGGCCCGAAACATCAAAAGGCCCGCCAATTGGCGGGCCTTTCTTGTTGCGGCCCCTGCGACGGGCCGCGGCACGGCCACGCGCCGTGCCTCAGGGGTAAGTCCTCAGGCGCAATGCACCGGAGCGGCCAGCCTGCGTACCTGCCCGCCGTCGCGCTGCGTCACCGCCGGGCCGGTTACCGTGCACCCCGAGATCTGCGCGGCATAGGCGGTGAGCTGCCGCAGCGCGGCACTGTCAGGCGCGCGCAACTCCGCCCTGGGCATGTTGATGGCGAACAGCACCGCAAAGCTGCTGCTGTCGATGGTGACGATGCGAAAACGGGTGTTCGCGCCTCCAAGACCGGTCTTGGCTGCATAGGGCCCCCTGCGCTCGTCTGTCTTGTAGGCGAGTGCGGCCTGGGCCGCTGCGGTGCCATTCAGCCGCTCGCCGCGGGCCTGGAAGCCTGCGGAATGTGCCACCAGCCAGGGCGCGCCGGTGCGGGTCTGATGCACGCCGGGGCGCATTGCGGCGCCGCCGTTCAGCGCCGCCTCGGCATTGGCCCGGTAGCGGGCGTCGGCAGCCCCGGTCGGGACACCGGCTGCATCACCGGATGCGGCGCCGGCGTCAACGCCGTAGCCTGCCCGCGTCGCGGTCCAGTAGTCCGGCTTTTGCGGCGCTCCGCAAGCTGCCAGCGCGGCAACCGCCGCGATCATCAGAAACTGTTTCATCGACACGCTCCATACCTGCCTGCGGGTTGCGGAGCGTGCTATCAGAAAAAGGGGGCGGCAATATGGCACTTGCCGCCGCGCGGGACCGGTCCGGCCGGGCCTCAGTGACCGCCGGAGAATACCAGCGTCTGCACCGGCATGAGTAGCATCTGGGCCCGCAGCAACAGCGCATGCACCAAGCCCACCGTGTCCACGGCATGCAGGAACAGCCACCTTCCGGTGCTCAGCTCCGGGTCATCCAGCAGGTCATGGTTGCTGGTATAGGCGTTGGCGATGCATGTGCTGCCCGGCGGAATGTCCTCCGCCTGGCCCTCGTACAGCGGCTCCATGAACACTGTCAGGGTGCCGGGTCGCTGGTTGTCCTGCGGGTCGCGCAGGCTGTCGCCCGGACGCACCTGGCCCGACGGGATCACGTCCTGCACAGCAACGACCACCATCGGGATGACGGTGAACGGCTTGGTCATGCAACCCATTTCGGCAAACATGCCGGGCTTGATGACATTGGCCGTCAACTGCCCGAAACCGGCGACGAACCGGTCGCGCTCGACAAACTCTGTCGGCACCAGAATACCGGCGGGCCGCAGGATCGGGTTGACGTAATCGCCCGGTTGCAGCCCGAACTGTTCCACCCGCCCGGCCACGCCGGCCCGCACGTCGGTCTTGTCCAGCTCCACCTGCGCCTGTTCCAGCGCGGCCTCGGCGCTGGCGCGCTGTGCCGGGATCAACACCTCGATCTTTTCGGTCACCGAGGCCTTGCCGGCCTCTGCGGCTTCCAGCTGGGCCTCCCGACTGGAAACCACGTTCTGCAACCTTTCGATTTCTGTCATCCGCACCGCGGTGGAGCCGCGGTCAAGGAGTTCGCGATTGCGCGACAGATCTTCCTGCGTCTGGGTCAGCGAAGCGGTTGCCTGCTGAATGCCTGCCTCCGCCGCGCGCAGCTCCACCCGTGCCAGGGCCAGCGAGGCATCAATTTCCGCAATGCGCCTCTGCGCGGTCGCCACCGCCGCCTTTTGGGTGGCATCGTCCAGCCGGAACAGCAGCTGCCCTGCCGCAACCTGCTCGTTGTTTTCCACCATCACGTCGACCACCCGTCCGCCGGTCTGCGGCAGGATGGTCACGGTGCGAAAGTAGGATGCAACGCTACTGGTCGCCGGGTGATAATAAAAGATCGCTGTAATCAGGGAAATGGTCAGCACGGCGCATCCGGTGATCCCCCAGCGCAGCTCATACCAAACAGAGAAAAAAGTGATCTCCTTGCCGAGGCGCTTGCCCTGGACAAAGCGGCGCACCAGAAAATCCGGCAGGATCGTCACCAAAGAACAAATGAGCAGTTCCAGCATCGCTCAGCCCTCAGTCCGGCGCTGGTGTTGCTTCAGCTCTTCCAGCGAGGCGGCTATCGACCACAGCGGTGTCAGGAAGTCCGGAACCCGAAAGGCCGCCAGCAGCAAAGCCGCCACCCAGAACAGATTGTTGTGTGTGAACAGCGCCAGCAAGGCCAGAATGCCGATGACCTGGAATTGCGCATGGTTATCGGTATGCGCCATTCTCTCGGGCAGCGCATGCAGCGTCAGATACAACGCGCCGATGCCGACCACCAGTAGCAATGTCAACACCACCATAAAGGTGAAGAACGGATCGCTGCCATCCGGGCCCGGCAAGAATGGGGGCACATGCCCCGTCGCCATCGGGTGTACGTCTGCTGTGGTCATCGGGCGCACCTCTTAAACTGAAAACTCTTTTACTAACCAATCTACAGTTGCACTCCCCATCAATCTGACAAAGCCTTTTATCGCGCGGCGCGGGAAACCCCTTTGCCTTGGGCAGACCGCGTGGCAGTGTCGCCGCATGACCAGAACCAAGCCTTTGACCGCCCCCGATGGATCCCCCGCCAGCCCGTTTGCCTTTGGTTGCATGCAGTTTGGCGGCCGCGCCGACGCGGCGCAGTCGGCAGCGATGTATGCCGCCTGCCGCGCCGCCGGGATCAACCATTTTGACACCGCCTGGCTCTATACCGACGGCCGCTCGGAACAGATCCTGGGCGAGCTGATCCGCGCAGAGCGCGACGCGCTGCTGATCGCCACCAAGGCGGGTTACACCGGTGGTGCAGGCGCCGCCAACATCCGCCTCCAGCTGGACGACAGCTGCCGTCGGCTGGGGCTGGAGATGGTCGATATTCTCTACCTGCACCGCTTTGATCCCGACACTGACCTGCGCGACACGCTGGCGTGTCTTGCCACACTGAAGGACGCCGGGCGGATCCGCTATGTCGGCCTGTCGAACTTTGCCGCTTGGCAGGTGATGAAGGCGCAGTTGCTGGGGCTGGAAACCGGTCTGACGGTGGATATCCTGCAACCGATGTATTCGCTGGTGAAGCGCCAGGCGGAGGTGGAGATCCTGCCGATGTGCGCCGATCAGGGCATTGCCGTCGCCCCCTATTCGCCGCTCGGCGGCGGGCTGCTGACCGGCAAGTATGCCAGCGGCGCAGGAGCCGGGCGGCTGCAAGAGGACAGCCGCTATGCTGCGCGCTATGGGCAGGGCTACATGCATGAAGCCGCCCGCGGATTGGCCACGCTGGCGGCGGAACAGGGCTGCGAAGCGGCGACATTGGCAGTGGCCTGGGCGGCGGCACATCCCAGCCGCCCGATGCCGATCATCTCGGCCCGCAACCTGGACCAGCTGCGCCCTTCGCTGGCGGCGCTGAAGTTTGACATGGGGGCCGATCTGTACCGCACCATCAGCGCGCTCAGCCCGCGCCCGGCACCCGCCACCGACCGGCTGGAAGAACAGGAGTAGCGACGTGCAGGATTTCATCATCATTGGCGGTGGCATGGCCGGCATCAGCGCGGCCGCCCGGCTGTCGGGCCTGGGCAGCGTGACCGTGCTGGAGCAGGAAGAAGCGCTGGGGTGCCACGCCTCAGGCCGCTCGGCGGCGATGTTCGAGGAAAACTATGGTCCGGCCCCAGTTGTTGCCCTCAGCCGGGCCAGTGCCGCACATCACCGCGCTGCCGGCTGCCTGTCGCCACGCGGCTTTCTGCTGCTGGGGGCCGCCGGGGAAGAGGCGGCGTTCGACCACGACCTAGAAGATCTGGGACTGGAAGAGATCAGCGCCACCGAGGCCCGCGACATGGTGCCGATCCTGCATCCCAAGCGCGTTGCCCGGGCGGGATGGCATGCCGATGCGCAGGATCTGGATGCGGACCGGCTGCTTCAGGGGTTTGCCCGCACGGCCCGCGCCAGTGGCGCGGTGATCCGCACCCATGCGCCGGTCACCGCCATCAGCCGCACCGCACAGGGCTGGCAGGTGACGGCGGGCCCCGAGATGTTTGCAGCCAGGCAACTCGTCAACGCGGCAGGCGCCTGGGCCGATCAGGTTGCGCGGTTAGCGTCAATTACGCCGATCGGCCTGCAACCCAAACGCCGCTCCATGGCCCGGCTGCCTGCGCCCGGCGGCCATGAGGTTGGCACCTGGCCGATGTTCATGGGCCCGAACGAGAGCTGGTACGCCAAGCCCGACGCGGGCAAGCTGCTGGTCTCTCCCGCTGAGGCCGACCCGGCAGAGCCACATGACGCCTATGCCGACGATATGGTGCTGGCCGAGGGCCTGGCCCGATACGAGGAACATGTGACCACCCCGGTGACGCGGGTGGAGCACAACTGGGCGGGCCTGCGCAGTTTTGTGCGCGACGGCGCGCTGGTGCTGGGGCCGGAGCCGGATCAGCCCGATTTCATCTGGTGCGCCGCGCAGGGCGGCTACGGCATCCAGACCGCCCCGGCCGCTGCGCAGCTGGTGGCGGATCTGGTGGCGGGCCGCACGCCAGAGCTGGACGCGGCGACGGTTGCGGCGCTGACACCGGGACGGCTGCGCTGATGGTGGTGCGTTCGGTCCCCGATGCCGCCTCGGTGGCGATGCCGCAGGACGGCAAGCTGTTTGCCCCGGCTTCGGCCCGCAATTGTGACGCGATCGGCAGCCTGCTGGCCGCGGTTGCGCCGCCCAAGGGCCGGGCACTGGAGCTGGCCAGCGGCACCGGCCAGCATGTGGTCGCCCATGCGGCCCGCCTGCCCGGCCTGATCTGGCAGCCGAGCGAAGTGGATGCCGCGCGCCGCGACAGTATCCGCGCCTATCTGCAGGAGGCCGAGCTGGACAACATCCTGCCGCCGATCGCACTGGACGTCACCGTGCCGGGCTGGGGCGCGCAGCAGGCCGGGCAGGATCTGATCGTGCTGGTGAACCTTTTGCATCTGATCAGCGAGGGCGAGGCGAAATGCCTGATCGCCGAGGCTGCCGCCGCGCTGGCGCCCGGGGGATGCTTTGTGGTCTATGGCCCATTCACCCGTGCCGGCGCGCTGACCAGCGAAGGCGATCAAAGCTTTGACGCCGCCCTGCGGGCCCATGACCCGGAGACCGGTTACAAGGATGATTTTGATGTGATCGACTGGCTGCATGGCGCCGGGCTGGAGCTGGCGCAGGCGGTGGAGATGCCTGCCAACAACCTGGCGCTGGTTGCGGATAAACCGCCTGCGTGACGGTCCGTTCCTATCGTCGACAGACAAAAAAAGAGGGGCCAGTGGCCCCTCTTTGCAGTGGTGGGTTAGTCCCACCAGCCTTCGTCAACAGACGGCATTTCTTCCAACTGCTCTTCGGTAAAGCGGGTGACGATCACGTAACGCTTGTCATCCACCGGGGTCAGGCGCATATCGCCCACCGGGATCATCACGTGCTTGTCGCCCACGTCCAGGAACCCGCCGATCTCGGCCACGACACCCACCATCTGACCGCTGCGGTCCAAGATGATGTCTTCGATTTCACCGATGTCGTTCCAGTCCGGACCAACGCCCTCCGACTCCCAGTTGCCCCAGGTATCTTCGTCCATCGGGCCGTTCAGCGTGTAGATGTCACCGCCGGTGATGTCGCGGGTGCGGATCAGGTTTTCGGAGTCCATATGCGTTTCCGCAAGTGCCGGTGCGGCAGCCATACCAAAGGCAAGGGCGATCGTCGCGAAGCGTTTCATAATGCGTTCTCCTGTTTTGTTATCTTCATCAAGAGAACGGGCCACGGTCCGGAAAGTTCCGCAAAAAGCTGGGAAATCTTGCAGTCGCATCGCGCAGCGCGGCGCAGGCCAATGAAAAAGCCCCGGCAACCGCGCCGGGGCTTTCTCTCTGTTCAAAGTCGGGATCAACCGTTCTGGCGGATGGTCTCGTTCTTTGGGTCATAGGGGCTGTCGCAGGTCACGACCGCATCCCACAGCTGGTCCTGCATCTTGACCTTCAGCCGGGTGCCTTCCACCGCCAGATCAGGTTTCACATACCCCATGCCGATGGATTTCCCGAAGGCCACCGAGTAACCGCCCGAGGTCAGACGGCCCGCACGGGTGCCATCTTCGGTGTAGAGCACCTCCCGTCCCCAGGGATCGGCATCGTCCGGCCCGTCGATCAGCAGGGTGCAGCACTTCACGCGGACGCCGGTCTGGATCAACTGCTCCTTGCCGTGGAAGTCCTTCTCCAGATCGACAAAGCGCGGCAGGTCGGCTTCCAGCGGGGTCGCGTCGCGGCCCAGCTCATTGCCGAAGGCGCGGTAGCTCTTCTCCTGGCGCAGCCAGTTCTGGGCCCGGGCGCCGACCAGCTTCAGCCCATGCTTCTCGCCAGCCTTCTCCAACAGGTCGAACAGGTAGTTCTGCATCTCGATCGGGTGATGCAGTTCCCAGCCCAGTTCCCCGGTGTAGGCCACGCGGATCGCATTGACCGGGCACATGCCCAGTTCGATCTGGCGCGCCGACAGCCAGGGGAAGCGCTTGTTCGACAGCGCGGTTTCGGGATCGGCATCCACGATCACCTCTTTCAGCACATCGCGGGATTTCGGACCTGCGATGGCAAAGACGCCCCATTGGGTGGTGACATCCTGGATCTCGATGTAACCGAACTCCTCCATCTTGTCCTCGGCCGCCTTGCGCAGGAAGTCGGCGTCATATTCCGACCAGGCACCGGCAGAGACAAGATAGTAGCTGTTCTCGCCGTTGCGCACGATGGTGTATTCGGTGCGCGTGGTGCCCGCCGAGGTCAGCGCATAGGTCAGGTTGATGCGGCCCACCTTGGGCAGTTTGTTGCAGGTGAACCAGTCCAGGAACTGGGTCGCGCCGGGGCCTTTGACCACATGTTTGGTGAAGGCGGTGGCGTCGATCAGGCCAACGCCTTCGCGGATCGCCTTGGCCTCTTCCACGGCGTATTGCCACCATTTGCCACGGCGGAAGGAGCGGGCGTCATGGTCAAAATTCTCCGGCGCATCGACGGGGCCGAAGTAGTTCGGGCGTTCCCAGCCGTTGACCCAGCCGAACTGTGCGCCGCGGGCCTTCTGGCGGTCATAGGCGGGGGCGGTGCGCAGCGGACGGCAGGCTTCGCGCTCTTCGTCGGGGTGGTGCAGGATGTAGACGTGCTCGTAGCACTCCTCGTTCTTGCGGGCCGCGAACTCGGTGGTCATCCAGTTGGAGGAGTAACGCTTGGGGTCGAGCGACGCCATGTCGATCTCGGCCTCGCCGTCCACCATCATCTGCGCCAGGTAGTAGCCGGTGCCGCCTGCGGCGGTGATGCCGAAGGAGAAGCCTTCCGCCAGCCACATGTTGCGCAGGCCGGGTGCCGGGCCGACCAGCGGATTGCCGTCGGGGGTGTAGCAGATCGGACCGTTGAAATCGTCCTTCAGGCCGCTTTCGGCGCAGGAGGGCACGCGCTCTGCCATTGCCATGTACTGGTCAGCGATCCGGTCCAGGTCCAGCGGGAACAGGTCGGCGCGGAAGCTGTCCGGCACCCCATGCTCAAAGCGCGCGGGCGCGCCGTGCTCGTAGATGCCGAGGATCCAGCCGCCGCGCTCTTCGCGGGCGTAGGATTCGTTGTCGGCGTCGCGGATCACCGGGTGCTCGGGATTGCCCGCTTCGCGCCATTTGACCAGTTCGGGGTCCTGATCCATGACGATGAAGGTATGCTCGACCGGGATCGCCGGCATCTTGATGCCCAGCATCTTGGCGGTGCGCTGCGCGTGGTTGCCGGAGGCGGTCACGACGTGCTCGGCGGTGATCACCACTTTCTCGTCGGACTCGACCAGGTTGCCACCCTTCTCGATCATCTTGGTGCAGGTGACTTCCCAATGGGTGCCGTTCCAGTGGAACGCGTCGGCCTGCATCTTGCGCACGATCTCGACGCCGCGCTGACGGGCGCCCTTGGCCATCGCCTGGGTCACGTCGGCGGGGTTAATATAGCCGTCCTCGGTGTGGTAGATCGCGCCCTTCAGATCAGAGGTTTCGATCAGCGGCCAGCGTTCCTTGATCTGGTCAGGGGTCAGCCACTCGTAGGCCACGTCGCAGGTCTCGGCGGTGGAGGCATAGAGCATGTATTCGTCCATGCGCTCCTGCGTCTGGGCCATGCGCAGGTTGCCGACCACGGCAAAGCCTGCGTTCAGGCCGGTCTCTTCCTCCAGCGTCTTGTAGAAATCAACGGAGTACTTGTGGATGTGGGTGGTCGCATAGGACATGTTGAACAGCGGCAGAAGGCCGGCTGCATGCCAGGTCGAACCGGAGGTCAGCTCGTCCCGTTCGATCAGCATGACATCGTCCCAGCCAGCCTTGGCCAGGTGATAGGCAATCGAGGTGCCGACGGCGCCGCCGCCCACAACAAGTGCTTTGACTTGGGTTTTCATTCTCCGGCTCTCCAGCGTTATGAGATTCTTGCAAATGGTTATGCCCAAGCGCGCCCGGCGGCGCGAAATCCAGCCGACGCAAAAACAGCCAAAACCGACCTTGCGCGCCAGACGGGGCAGGTTTCTGCCGGAAAACCGCGCCAACGGGCTGTTTCACACGGATTTTCATCCCTACCACGCATAATAAAGGGGGCGTCTGCCCCCGTTTCCGCCCCTGCTGCACCGGTCGGTTGCGATCAGCAGTCGGCAACAGTGCCGCGACGCACGCAAATGGGTGTTGGCACTTCTTCCTGCGGGGCGGGCTGGGCCTCGGCCAGTTGCTCGCTGCGGCCCAGCAGGCTTTTGCCGTAGCTTGCGACATCCTCCCAGGCAGAGCTGTCACCGTCGCCGCGGGCTGCCTTGGCGGCACGGGCGCGGGCAAAGCGGTCCTGTACGATGGTGCCGTAATCCGTGGCGCTCAGATCTCCCCAGCCCAGTCCGGAATCGCGGGTCTGAATGTAGTAATCCGCACCAACCACGACCTGCGTGCTGCACAAGAGAATGCTTGCGGCCTTTTTCAATCCCATGAGAGCTCCCCGGATCCATCGTTGCGCCACGCCCAGCCCACATCAGGATGCAGCGCAAAATTGCGGCGCTTTGCGGGCAATTCCTCGCTGGATCGGCACAATTGCCGCTATCCGGTCAAGGCCCCTGCCCTGCCGGTTGCTGTGCTGTGCCATGTCAGCCTGTATCTGTCTTGCGGATCGTCAGCGTAAAGATGGCGGCGCCGCCACAGGGGCGGAGGCGGGACGGGCGTATCCGCCCGCACGCTAAACGTTGTCTCTGCGTGCCCCGGTCAGAGGGCCCTGTTCCTGTGTGCCGGGGGTGTCAGGCCCGGCAGTGATCGCGATCCATGACACCCTGCCACACCCGCCTTTACATGCGGTGTCAGCGGCGTACGGCGGTGGCGCAACACGCAGGCGGGGCGCAGTCAGCCACCGGCGCGCAGTGCGTATTTTGGGAAAGATGACGGCACGTTCGTCCTTTCATCTTTCTCCAAATGCTCAAATTCAAACATCGGCCCGCAGCGCCAAGGCCTGCGACCCTATCGGTCAGATTTCCAGAATTTTGCCGGGGTTCAGGATGTTTTCCGGGTCGAGAGCCGCCTTGATGGCCGCCATGTAGCGGGTCGTCTCGCCCAGTTCCTTGTGCAGATAGGGGCGTTTGCCCTGGCCGATGCCATGTTCGCCGGTGCAGGTGCCCTGCATCGAGATTGCCATCTCGTTCAGCCAGCCGATATATTCATCCGCCTTTCGCCGTTCCTCGGCGTTGTCCATGTCGATCAGCAGCAGCGCGTGAAAATTGCCGTCGCCCACATGGCCCACCATCGGTGCCAGCAGGCCCAGGTCTTCGGCTTTCTGCCGCGCCTCAGCGACGCATTCCGCGAGCCGCGAGATCGGCACGCAGACGTCGGTGGAAATACCCTTGGCGCCGGGGCGCAGTTGCAGGCTGGCCCAATACATGTCGTGCCGCGCCTGCCACAGCTTGTTGCGTTCCTCTGCGGTGGAGGTGGCGGCGATGTCGAAACCGCCGAACTCCTCAGCGATGGAGGCAAACATATCGCTCTGTTCCACCACCCCCGCATCGGAGCCGTGGAATTCCAACAGCAGCAGCGGCGTTTCCGGCAGCTCCAGCCCGGAATAGGCATTGGCGGCACGCACGCTGAGGTCGTCCAGCAGCTCGATCCGGGCCACGGGGATGCCGTATTGGATGGTCATCATCACGGCGCGGCAGGCATCATCCACCGTGCGAAAGGCACAGCGGGCGGAGCGGATCGCCTCCGGGATGCCCTGCAATTTCAACGTCAGTTCGGTGATCAGCCCCAAGGTGCCCTCGGAGCCGACCAGCAAGCGGGTCATGTCATAGCCGGCCGAGGATTTCTTGGCCCGCTGCGCGGTGCGGATGACGCCGCCGTCGGCCATCACCGCCTCCAAGCTGAGGACGTTGTCTTTCATGGTGCCGTAGCGCACCGCGTTGGTCCCGGAGGCGCGGGTGGCGGCCATGCCGCCAAGCGAGGCGTTGGCGCCGGGATCAATCGGAAAGAACAGCCCCTGGTCGCGCAGGTGGGTGTTCAGCTGTTCGCGGGTCACGCCAGGCTGCACCACCACGTCCAGATCCTCGGCGTGGACCTCCAGGATCTTGTCCATACGCATCATGTCAACGCAGATGCCGCCCGCGGGCGCATTCACATGGCCCTCCAGCGAGGTACCGGTGCCGAAAGGGATCACCGGCACACCGTATTCGGCGCAGATCGTGACGATCTCGGCCACTTCTTCGGTCGTGGTGGGAAAGGCCACCGCGTCAGGCGCCTGGTTGGTGATCCAGGTGGTGGTGTGGCCGTGCTGCTCGCGAATCGCCTGGCCGGTTTGCAGCCGATCGCCCAGACGGTCCTGAAGGGCGCCGATTGCGGCGCGGATCCCGGCCTCGTTGCGGGGCAGTGATGTAGCTTGGACCATGGGAGGGGGCTCCTTGGATGTTGGTGGGCATGCTTATCAATTTGCAGGCACTATAGGTGGCCGCGCGCGGGGCGCAAGGCTTGTCCCAGGTCGCGCGGCTGCCGCCCGGCCCAACGGCCGGGCAACCGGATCAGCCGCCCAGGGCGATGCCTTCGCGGCGGGGATCGGCGGCGCCTTTCAGCCCCTCGCCGATTTCGATCGCGTGCAGGCCGGAGGTGAGATCGCGGGCGTTCACCTTGAACCCCATGCCCTCCAGCGCTTCGGCCTGGGTTTCGGCACTTGTGCCCGCCTCCAGATCATAGGTGCCGAAGCGGTTGACCAGATGCGGCAGCGCCAGCGCCGCCTGAATGTCCATGCCCCAGTCCGCCCAGGCGATGATGGATTTTGCCACATAGCCGATGATCCGGCTGCCACCAGGCGAGCCGATGGCAAGCACTGGTTGCCGATCACGCAGCAGAATCGTTGGCGCCATCGAGGAGCGCGGCCGCTTGCCCGGCTCCAGCCGGTTTGCAATTGGCACGCCGTCGCGGTGGCTGCGGAAGGAAAAATCCGTCAGCTCGTTGTTGAGGAGAAACCCATTTGTCATCAAGCGCGAGCCAAAGGCGTTCTCGATCGTCGTGGTCATCGACAACACGTTGCCATAGCTGTCCACGATCGAGAGATGCGACGTCGAGGGCAGCTCGATCGACTCGTCATCCGCCAGCAGCAGCGCGTGGTCGAATTCGGGCGTTCCCGGCGCGACCTCCGGCAGTGCATCGTCGCCTTGCAGCAGCTCGGCGCGGGAGGCGAGGTAATCCGCGGCCACCAGCCCCTGCACGGGCACCGGCACATAATCGCTGTCGGCCATGTAGCGGCCGCGGTCGGCAAAGGCGAGGCGCGAGGCATCGCCAATCAGCCGCCAAGCCTCGGCGCTGTCGGCGCCCATGGCGGCCAGGTCATAGCTGTCGAGCATGCCCAGGATTTGCCCCACGGTCAGCGCGCCAGAGGACGGCGGCCCCATGCCGCAGGCCTCAAATTCGCGGTACTTCGCGCAGACGGCGGGACGCTCGCGCACGTGGTACAGCGCCAGATCCACGGTCGATAGCACGCCGGGATTGCCAGCCGCCGTCTGGACGGTGCGGCTGATGTCAGCAGCAATCGGACCGGTGTAGAAGGCCGCCGCGCCGCCTGTGGCCAGGGCGCGCAGGGTGGCGGCGTAGTCGGGGTTCAGCAAGGTGTCGCCTGCCTGCAATGGCGCGCCGCCGGGCAGGAAATAAGCCGCCGTGGGGGCGAAACGGCCCAGCCGGTCAGCGTCGCCCTCGACCAGACCGGCCAGACGCGGCGAAACGGCAAAGCCGTTCTCGGCCAGTTGGATGGCCGGTTCGAACAGCGAAGGCCAGTTGGCGCGGCCCCAGCGCCGGTGCGCGGCCTCCAGCAGCGCCGGCGTGCCGGGCGTGCCGACGGAGCGACCGCCAACAACCGCATCATAGAATTTCAAGGGCGCGCCGTTTTCGTCCTGAAACAGCGTCGGCGTGGCCGCCAGCGGCGCGGTTTCGCGGGCGTCCAGCGTGGTCAGCTCGCCACTGGCGGCGTCATACCAGACCAGAAAGGCACCGCCCCCCAGCCCAGAGGACTGCGGCTCCACCAGCCCCAGCACCGTCTGCACCGCCACCATCGCATCCGCCGCAGTGCCGCCTGCGCGCAGGATGCGCGCGCCCGCCTCGACCGCATGGGGATTGGCGGCGGCCACCATCCAGTTGTCGCCTTGCACGGCGCGGCCTTCGGCCTTGGCGGCCAGGGCCTCTGCCACCTCGGTCGAGATTGCTTCAAACGCGCCGGAGGTCGCGGCCTCGGGCGCGACCGCATCGGCGGCTTCCTGCGCGAAGCCGGGCGCGGCGACAAGACCGGCGCAGGCCAGAACGAAATGCTTCATCTAAAATCCTCCCTTGAAACCGTGCTGCCGCCGGGCGCCTTTTCTAGAGCATCGACGGCACCACCTGATCCGGCGGCCGGTGGCCGTCCTCGAATGTCTTGATGTTCAGCAGCACCTTCTCGCCCATCTCGATCCGTCCCTCCAGGGTGGCGGAGCCCATATGCGGCAAGAGCACCACATTGGGCAGCTCGCGCAGGCGCGGGTTGATGTCGGTGCCGTGTTCATACACATCCAGCCCGGCACCCGCGATCTCACCGGCGCGCAGCATCCGGGTCAGCGCATGTTCGTCGATCACCTCGCCGCGCGACGTGTTGACGATCACGCCGGAGGGTTTCATCAGCTTGAGCCTGCGCGCATTCAGCAGGTGAAAGGTGGACGGCGTCGACGGGCAGTTGACCGAGATGACATCCATCCGCGCCACCATCTGGTCAAGGCTCTCCCAATAGGTGGCCTCCAGCTTTTCCTCGATTTCGGGGCGCAGGCGACGACGATTGTGGTAATGCACCTGCATGCCGAAGGCAGCGGCGCGTTTGGCCACGGCCTGACCGATCCGGCCCATGCCAAGGATGCCGAGCCGCCGCCCGGCGATGCGCCCGCCCAGCAATGCGGTCGGCGCCCAGCCCTGCCAGTCGCCCTTCTGCATCACCGCCAGCCCCTCGGGCAGGCGGCGTACCACGGCCATGATCAGCGCCATGGTCATATCGGCGGTGTCATCGGTCAGCACGCCGGGGGTGTTAGACACCAGGATGCCGCGCTGGCGGGCGGTGGCGACGTCGATATGGTCCACCCCGGCGCCATAATTGGCAATCAGCCGCAGCCGATCACCGGCCTGGCCCAGAAGGCCCGCGTCAATGGTGTCGGTCACGGTCGGCACCAGCACGTCGGCATCTTTCAGCGCCGCTGCCAGCGCGCTGCGGCTCATAGGGGTGTCATCCTCGCGCAGGCGCACATCAAACAGTTCGCTCAGCCGGGTTTCCACTGGTTCCGGCAACCGTCGCGTAACGACAACACTCAGTCGATCTCTTGGCACTTGCGCTCTCCCTTGGGCATTTCAATTCCTGCGCCTGCATGGCATCGTGGCGCAGGACGCAGGCGGGCACAAGAACCCAAGCGCCTCCGGCTGTCGCGGGATGGGAAAAATCCTCCGCAGATCGCCGGGCAGAGCGAGACCGGGCATCAACGGCAGTACAAATGACAAAGGCAGACAGAAGCGTGACACTTGCGGCACATGTAGCCCGTCGGCTGGCAGCGGCGGCCCTGGCGGTGACACTGGCGGTGACCACCTGTGCCGCCGAGACCCGCGGCCCGGTCACCAACCTGCCGCTGCCGCGCTTCGTGTCGATGAAGGCGGCCAAGGGCAACGTGCGCCGCGGGCCTTCGCTCAGCCACAAGATTGACTGGGTGTTCAAACGCCGCGGCATGCCATTGAAGATCACCGCCGAATACGGCCACTGGCGAAGGGTGCAGGACCGCGACGGTTTCGGTGGCTGGGTGCATTACGCGCTGCTGTCGGGGGTGCGCACGGTGCTGGTCGAGGAAGACATGCTGACCGTCCACACCCGCCCCGACAGTCAGGCTCCGGTCAATGCCGCCTTTGAGCTGGGCGTGGTGGCCCGGCTGGGCGAGTGCCAGCCTGACTGGTGCAAAATCTCCGCCGGCGGCTACAGCGGCTGGGCGCCCAAGAAAAAGCTCTGGGGCGTCGCCCCGGATGAGCTGCGCGAGTAATCCGGCCCGACAGGCTTATTCATCGTTCTCTAAATACTCCGGGGTGACTTGAGCCATCGGCCCAAGAGGGGCCGCGCCCCTCCCCCCCCCTGGCCTGTCGACCTGCAACCGCCGCGGCAATCCGCCCGCCGCCCGGATGCGCCAGACCATTGCACCCGCAGCAATGGTGTTTTACATGGGGGAACATCCATCGCTGTCACGGTCGGACCGATCCCCGTCATCGCCCCCGTCTCGACAGCACCGGCCCTACCCTCTTCGGCGCGGGATTCCGCGCTGACGTCATCATCAAACCTCCGAATTTCTCTGAAAGGTTGTGGAACATGGCAGAAAACTCAAAGCCCGACGTATTGTATACCATTGTAGACGAAGCGCCCGAACTGGCCTCGGCATCTTTCCTGCCGATCATCCGCAAGTTCGCCGCCGCCGCCGGTGTGACCGTCGGCACCAAGGATATTTCGCTGGCCGGCCGCATCATCGCGACCTTCCCGGAAAACCTGACCGAGGCGCAGCGCCAGAGCGACGACCTGGCCGAGCTGGGCCAGCTGGTGAAAACCCCGGACGCCAATGTCATCAAGCTGCCCAACATTTCCGCCTCGGTGCCGCAGCTGACCGCAGCCATCAAGGAACTGCAGGGTCAGGGCTATGACATCCCGAACTATCCCGAGGAGCCGAAGACCGACGCCGAAAAGGACGTCCGCGCGCGCTATGACGCCATCAAGGGCTCGGCGGTGAACCCGGTTCTGCGCGAAGGCAACTCCGACCGCCGCTCTGCCAAGGCGGTGAAGAACTTTGCCCAGAACAACCCGCATTCGATGGGCGACTGGTCGTCCGACAGCAAGACCAAGGTCTCGTCGATGCCGGGCAACGATTTCTACGCAAACGAGAAATCCGCCACCATCACCGCCGATCAGGCAGGTGATGCCAAGATCGAATTCGTCGCCAAGGACGGCTCGGTCACCGTGCTGAAAGAGACCTGGCCGCTGGACACGGGCACCGTGGCCGATGCCACTTTCATGTCCGCGCGCGCGCTGGATGCCTTTCTGGGTGAGGCGATCGCGGACACCAAGTCCGACGGTACCATGTTCTCGCTGCACCTGAAGGCCACCATGATGAAGGTCTCCGACCCGATCATCTTTGGCCATGCGGTCAAGGCCTGGCTGGCGCCGGTGTTCGAGAAATACGGCGCCGAGCTGGATGCGCTGGGGGTGAACCCGAACTCCGGACTGGGCGACCTTTTGGAGCGCGTCAAGGACAACGCCGACATCATGGCTGCCATCGACGCGGTGCGCGCCGAGCGTCCCGACATGTATATGGTCGACAGCGACAAGGGCATCACCAACCTGCATGTTCCGTCTGATGTGATCATCGATGCCTCGATGCCCGCGGTGATCCGCGCCGGCGGCAAGGGCTGGGACCAGGACGGCAACAAGGGCGACACCAACTGCGTGATCCCCGACCGCTGCTATGCCTCTGTCTATGATGAGACCATCAACTTCTTCAAAGCCAACGGCGCGCTGGACGTGACCACCGCAGGTGCGGTCGCCAACGTCGGTCTGATGGCACAGAAGGCCGAGGAATACGGCTCGCATCCGACCACGTTCGAAGCCCCCGCAGCGGGCACCATCCGCATCGTGCTGGCCAACGGCGACACGCTGCATTCACACGACGTCGAGACAGGTGACATCTGGCGCGCCTGCACGGTGAAGAAAGCCCCGATCGAGAACTGGATCGAGCTGGCGATGGACCGTCAGCGCCTGACCGGCTCCGAGGCGATTTTCTGGCTGGACGAAAACCGCGCCCATGACGCCGAGCTGATCAAATACGTGAAGCCCGCGCTGGAGAAGGCTGGCGTTGCCGACAAGTTCAAGATCCTGGCACCGCGCGAAGCCACCCGCCAAAGCCTGGAGACCATCACCGCAGGCAAGGACAGCATCGCCATCACCGGCAACGTGCTGCGCGACTACCTGACCGACCTGTTCCCGATCCTGGAGCTGGGCACCAGCGCCAAGATGCTGTCGATCGTCAAGCTGATGAACGGTGGTGGCCTGTTCGAGACCGGCGCCGGTGGTTCGGCTCCGAAACACGTGCAGCAGCTGGTCGAGGAAAACCACCTGCGCTGGGATTCGATGGGTGAATTCTGCGCCCTGGGGGAATCGCTGAAGTTCCTCGCCGACAGCAAGGGCAACAACAAGGCCGGCGTGCTGGGCACCGCGGCCGAGGACGCAACGCAAGGCATCCTCGACAACAACCGGTCGCCCTCGCGCAAGGTGGGCCAGCCGGACAACCGCGACAGCCACTACTGGTTCGCCCGCTACTGGGCAGAGGCACTGGCAACGCAAGAAGAGGACGCCGAACTGGCCGAGCATTTCGCCCCGATCGCCAAGGAGCTGGCCGACAAGGAAGCCCAGATCCTCGCCGAGCTGGCAGCGGCGCAGGGCGGCGCGGCCGACATCGGCGGCTATTATCACCCCAGCGCAGAGCTGAAGGCCAAGGTGATGCGCCCTTCGGCCACGCTGAACGCGATCATCGACTGATCCGGGCGGCACCCGCCGCTGCAAAAACAAAGAAAACGCCCGGAGCCTGGCTTCGGGCGTTTTTTTGTTGTTGTTTCCCGGCGTCGCCGCCGGGAGGGGGCAGGATCAGAAATCCTGCCACATGTCGCGGGCCGCGTTGCCTTCTGCCGCCGGGACGGCAGCCGGGGCCGGCGCCAGCTCCACATCCCAGTCGTCATCGCCATGGGCGGTGGGCGCAGCCGGAGCCGCGGTCATGGCCGCACGCGGGGCGGCCGGGGCGGCCGTTCTGGCGCTGTTGCCGCCGGGGATCTTGAAGTGGGCAACCATCTCCGACAGTTTGGTGGCGTCGGTCTTCAGCATGTGGCCCGCTGCGGTGGCTTCTTCCACCATGGCGGCGTTTTGCTGGGTTACCTGGTCCAGCTGTGTCACACCGGTGTTGATCTCATGCAGGCCGGTGGACTGTTCCGCCGCCCCTTCGGCAATGCCGGACACCAGCTGCGAGATGTGGCTGACCTGCGAGACGATGCTTTGCAGCGCCTCACCCGCCTTGCCGACCAGATCCACACCGCGCTCCACCTGCTGGGAGCTGTTGCCGATCAGGGTCTTGATTTCCATTGCCGCATCCGAGGAGCGCTGCGCCAGGGCGCGCACTTCGGAGGCAACAACCGCAAAGCCGCGGCCGGCTTCGCCCGCCCGGGCCGCCTCGACGCCCGCGTTCAGGGCCAGAAGGTTGGTCTGGAACGCGATGTCATCAATCACCGAGATGATCTGGCTGATGTGGGTCGAGGACTGCTCGATCTCGGTCATGGCGGCCACGGCGCTTTGCACCACCTCACCGCTGGTACGCGCCTCTTCCTTGGCCTCGTCCATGGTGGCCTCGACGCTGCGCGCGCCTTCGGCGGCGGATTTCACGCTGGCCGTCAGCTCATCCAGCGCGGCGGCGGTCTGTTCCAAGGTTGCCGCCTGGCTCTCCGTGCGGTGCGACAGGTCATCAGAGGCCTGGCTGATTTCCTCGGCGCCGCTGCGGATGCTGGCGGCCGCAGCCACCACCTGTTCGACGGTGCCGCTGAGGGTCTGCGCGGTGGTGTTGAAGTCCTTGCGCAGCTGTTCGTATTCTTCTGGGAAGGCCTCGGTAATCTGTGCGGTCAGGTCGCCCTGCGACAGCACCGACAGCTTGCCCCGCAGAGTGTCCACCACACGGCTACGCACCTGGTCCAGCTCTTTTTGCTCTTCCTCCAGCTCGCGCTGGCGGATCAGGGCGGTGCGGAACACGTCCAGGGTGCGGGCGATCTCGCCCAGTTCGCTGCGCGACTCGGTCGAGGGGATCTCGCTTTCGGTGTCGCCTTCGGCCATCGCCTGCATGCGGTCCTTCAGCGCGCCCAGCGGGCCGGTGACACCGCGGGTGACGAAAAACGCGCCCAGCGACAACAGCAGCAGGCTGACCACCATCACCACGATGGCCTGGTTGCGCATGGCCGCTATGTCGGCCTCGATGTCGGCGACATAGGCGCCGGTGCCGATGATCCAACCCCAGGGTTTGAACGCCTGCACATAGCCGATCTTGGCTTCCATCACATCAGAGTTGGGTTTCTTGAAGTAGTAGGTCAGATCACCGGCCCCTTGGCTGGCGGCGATCTTCTCCAGTTCGACAAAGACGTTCATGCCCTTGACGTCCTTGTAGCCGGCCTGGTTGGTGCCGACCCAGTCGGGCACAACCGGGTGCGCCTGCACGGTGATGTCGTGGTCGAACACGAAGACATAGCCCGACTCGCCGAACCGCAGCGCGGTCAGACGCTCGCGGCCGATCTCGCGGGCGTTCTCGGGGGTGAAGCGGCCATCCGCCACGCCTTGTTCGAGGTCGTGCAGCAGGCTGATCGCTGCATCGGTGACATTGTGCAGCTCGCTTTTGCGCATGTCATAGGCGTTTTGTGTGACCTGAGTCAGAATCAGAACTGTCAGGGCCGCGGTCATGGCAAGAGCGAGCAGCGCGAGCGCGTAGATCCGCACAGGCAGGCGGTACAGGAAAGCTGGCATTGTTACAGGGTCCTTTTATTGGGCCATTTGCCAAAGCTTTAGTCACAGCTTCCTAAAAAAGTCCTAGCCTTGGCATCCCATTTAAAATTGCCCTGATTTTGCGCTGCCTTATCGGGGGCTTGCGGCACCGAACATAATGACTGCAACGGGTGGTGGGCGGCTGGCGCGATGGGTCTGGCGCCAGGGCCCTGCCTCAACCCGGTGCCGATTCGCCGACCGCGGCCAGCGCCCAGGCCTCCAGCGCATCCAGATCCGGGCCCGCCGCCGTGGCGATACCACCGGCGAATTCCTGGAAAGGCGCGACGTTCAGCCTGTTGACGCCGGAGAGCACGGGAATGCCCATCGCCAGCGCCTCGCCGATGACCGGGCGCATGCCGCGGCCGTCGGCCTCGTGCTTGCCGAATTTGTTGACGATCAGCAGCTGCGGCGGCGGCGCCGATTGCAGCGCCGCGGAGACCAGCCCCACCGCCTGCTCCAGCGCCTCGGGGTTCAGACGGCAGCCGCGCGACCCAGCGCCCAGCGACTGCGAAATGCGGATGGTGCCGCCCTCCGGCAGCACCCGCACATCCATGTCGCACAATTCGCTGTCGTGGCATTCCACATTGGTCTGCACGATGCCGCCCAGACGGATGCCGCGGGCCTGCAGGCGCTCGGCAAGGGCGCTCAGCAAACGGTCGGTGGCACCGCGGTCCTCGGTCATCACATAGGCGAGTTGCATGGGTCGTGTTCTCCGGTGTCGTGCTGCTCCATAGGTGGGGATAAGGCTGTCAGGGTCAAGCCCGGTTGGCAGCGGGGCATGGCAGCGCGAGGACCTCAGAACAGGAAAGGGCACCGCAGCGGGTGCCCTTTATCTGTTGCCCGGCGACGTCTGACCGGATCAGAGCCCCAAGGCGCGGCGGCGGTCCTCGGCGAACCCTTGCACGATGCGGTCGGCAATCAGCGCCAGAATGGCCATCGCCGCCCCGGCAGAGATCCCCAACCCCACATCCGCCTTGCCCAGCGCCAGATAGATCGACTGACCCAAACCGGTGGTGCCGATCAGCGCCGCGATCACCAGCATGGCAAAGGCATAGAGGATGGTCTGGTTCAGCCCCAGCAGGATCGACGGCGCGGCATAGGGCGCGCGCACGTCCCGCAGCATCTGCCAGCGGGTCGCGCCAGAGGCGGTCGCGGCCTCGATCATCTCGGCCGGGGTCTCCGTCAGCCCGTGGCGGGTGTAGCGGATCATCGGCACGATGGCATAGGCGACGATCGCCAGAAAGGCCGAGAACTCACCGATCTGGAACACCATCAGGACCGGGATCAGGAAGACGAACAACGGGATCGTCTGCAGCATGTCGCAGACCGGGCGCACCACGCGCCACACGGTCGGGGACAGTGCCGAGGCCAGCCCGATGCCGCCGCCCAGAAGCGTGCAGGCAAAGACCGCAGCGCCCGACAGGTACAGCGACAACAGCGCGCGCTCCCACAGGCCGGAAACCAGGATGGTGGTGAGCAGCACAACCGTCAGCAGCGCCAGCCCCCGCCCGGCCGCGACGAACGCCAGCGCGGCTGCGCCCGCCAGCACGAAGGGCCAGGGCAATTGCGCGATGCCGGTCTCCAGCATGCCCGCCGCAATCAGCAGCCCCAAGCCCAGCGCAACATGGCCGCGCAGAGCGCAGACCAGCCCCAGGGCGGCACCGGCGGCAAAGAGACCCGCGCTCATCCACGGGGTCCAGGCAAAGCCCCAGGTGAAGGGCAGCACCGCCTGGTCCAGCCCGATCCTCAGCGGCAGCAGCACGTAGAACATCACGGTGTTCTTCAGCGCCGTCAGCGCCTCGGCATTGGCGGTGGTAAAGCTCGACAGCGCGGCATCGACGCGGTCGGCCACCGGGTTGAACAGGGTGTAATCATCCACAGCCCCAAGGCTGCCATGGAACAGCACGGTAACCAGCAGGCCCACCGCCAGAATGGCCCAGGCCACGCGCGGATCATGGCGCTGGCGGCGGTCCTCGGTCAGGGTGGCGCTCATCCGGTCGATCAGGATGGCAAAGATCACGATCACCAGCCCCGCCAGCAGGCTTTGACCAAACTGTGCCTTGCGCATGGTCAACAGAACCTCCCAGCCGATGTCGTCAAAGCCGCCGATCACGGCGGCGATGATGACCATCGACAGCGCCGCCATCAGACATTGGTTGACGCCGACCATGATCTGCCGTCCGGCAGAGGGGATCTCGCATTGAAACAGCTGTTGCAGGCCGGTGCCGCCGGACATGATGGCGGCTTCCTTGATCTCGGGCTCGACACGCTCCAACCCCAACAGCACATTGCGGGCCATCGGCGGCGCCGCATAGATGGCGGAGGCGATCAGCCCCACCACCGGACCAAAGCCGAACAGCAGCAGCAAGGGGGTGAGATAGGCGAAGGTCGGCACCGTCTGCATCACGTCCAGCACCGCCTGCACGGGCCTGCGGACACGGGGAAATTCATTCGCCAGGATGCCGATGCTGCCGCCGATCAGCAGCGCCAGCGGCACGGAGACGGCGACCAACGCCAGCGTGTTCATGCCCTCAGCCCAATAGCCGGAAGCCAGCACGAAGCCCAGTCCCACCACCGCCATCAGCGCCATGCGCAACCCGCCAAGGATCCAGCCCAGCGCGGTCGTGGCGGCGACCAACAACGGCCAGGGCGTGTGGCCGAGGGCTGCATTCGCAGCCTGCATCGGGTAGGACAGCAGCGCCGAGAACGCGCGCGCGGCGGGTTTAATCAGCCGCAGCCCCCACTCCATCGCCGCGCCAACCCAGTCGGTTGCGGGCATCACCCAGCGATCGGGAAAGACCACGAGCCAGGGGGCTACCCCCTCCAGCGCCAGACACAGCGCCCCAATCGTGGCTGCAAACAGCGCCGCACAGGCGCCCCTGGTCAGCGGGGTCATGGCTGCTCCACCTGTAGCGCAGCGGCCAGATCGGCGGGGTTGACCACGCCCACCAGCCGACCATCAGGCGCGCGTACCGGCACGGGTTCATACAGTTCCATGCAGCGCGCCAGTGCGGCGTCCAGCGTCATATCCTGGCGCAGGCCGGGATCGTCGGCCCCATGCACCAGCCCAGCCCCGGTCTGCATGACCGATCCCACCCGGGCATGCTGGCCCTTGGCCACATCGCGAGAGAATTCACGCACGTAATCATCCGCAGGGCGCAGCACGATGTCAGCCGGCGTGCCGATCTGCACGATGCGGCCATCGCGCATGATGGCAATGCGGTCCGCGAGCTTCAGCGCCTCGTTGATGTCATGGGTGATGAAGACGATGGTGGTTTTCAGCTTGGCCTGGATCTCCAGAAATTCATCCTGCAACTGCCGCCGGATCAGCGGGTCCAGCGCCGAAAACGGCTCATCCAGAAACCAGACCGAGCAATCCGTCACCAAGGAGCGGGCAATGCCGACGCGCTGGCGCTGGCCACCGGACAGCTCGCGCGGGTAGTGGCGCTCCCGCCCTTCGAGGCCGACCAGCTCGATCACCTCCTGCGCCTTGGCCATGCGCTGTTTCTTTCGCACCCCCTGCACCCGCAGCGGATAGGCGACGTTTTCGATCACGGTCATATGCGGGAACAGGCCAAAGTGCTGGAACACCATGCCCAGTTTCTTGCGGCGCAGGTCGATCAGTCGCTTGGGACTGGCCTCGACGATGTTTTCACCGTCGATGCGAATTTCGCCGCCGGTGGGGTGCAGCAGATGCGAGATGCAGCGGATCAGCGTCGATTTGCCGGACCCGGACAGCCCCATGATAACAAACAGCTCCCCCTCCTGCACATCGAAGGAAACATCCTGCACCGCAGGCACCAGCCCATTGGCGCGCAGATCATCCGCAGCGGCCTGCGCGGTGTCATGCTGCGACAGCGCCTGTTTCAGGGCGCTGTCGGCGGTGTTGCCAAACACCTGCCAGACCTTCCGGCAGGTGATGGCAGGCGTGTCGGAACCGCTCACCGGGTCTGGCTCAGTTGGTGGCGGCGTCGACAACCGGGCGCCACTTGTCCTCGTTCGCGGCCATCCAGTCGGCGACCACCTCTTCGACCTTGCCGCCATCCACGTCGATCGCGCCCATCATCGGTTGCTGGTCCTCGACGGCCAGGGTGTAGTTCGACAGGATCTCATAGGCGGCGGGCCAGGTTTCGTCCATGCCAGCCCAGGCAGCCTTGAAAATGCGCGAGGGCGAGAAGTCGCAATCGTTCACCGCATCGGGGTTCGGCCCCCAGGCGGGATCGGAGAAGCAGGCGTCCTCGCCCGGCGGCAGATCGACAAATTTCACGTCATAGGCCGACATCGCCCAATGCGGCTGCCAGAAGGTCAGCAGCAGCGGCGTCTTGCGTTCGGTGGCGGCGCGCAGCTCGACAATCAGCGCGGCCTCGGAGCCTGCGGGCACTGCCTTGAACGGCAGGTCCAGTCCTTCCATGCGGTCAGCACCGGGCGTGCCCCAGTCGGCGGGATAGTCCACGAGGCGGCCCTGCGGCAGGGTTTCGGCGGTGGCAAACTGCATCGCACAGTCGCGCAGCGCCTCCCAGGCCGGCAGGCCGGGGCAGAGTTCAGCCACATGCGCAGGATAGGCGATGCCTTCGCGGGCGTTCAGCTCCAGGTCGCCGAGTTCGACCACGGTGCCTTCCTCGATTTTCTTGGCGTATTCGTCGGAGACGTTGGAGGACCAGATTTCCAGCGTCGCGTGGATGTCGCCGTCGGCAATCGCCTGAAACTGGTTCAGCATGCCGGCCGAGACATATTCCACCTCATAGCCCGCCGCCTTCAGCATCTCACCGGCGATGCGGGTGGTCACGTGCTGGCCGGTCCATTCGTTCAGCGCCAGCTTGATCGGCTTGGAGGTGTCGCCCAGCTCCGCCGCCGAGGCGATGCCGGCTGCGACGGTCAATGTTGCGGCACCCAGCGCCAGCGCATATCGCTTGAAGTTCATCCTAATACTCCCTGTCATGTCAGAGCGCTGCCCGAGACCCGGTTCTAGCGCTGTTATTGGACCCGCGCGGGTCATGGCGCCGGTCTGCCCCTGCGACGGGGCCATGTCTGCCAACTTGCGCCGATAGGGCCAAGTGTGGCGGCTGATACTGCAAGTATTTGAACCTATTACGTCACTTTGTCGAGCAAATGCGGCATCCATGGCAAATTTTCCTGATCCAGCGATCAGGTTTTTAACTTGTGAATCAACCTCATGCGCCCGCCCGCCGCAAAAACAGCGCCCCCGCCCAGGGCAGAGACGCTGTCGTGGCACAGCTGAACATCCAGCCTGTGCAACTGCGGAGCAGATCAGCTGCGGCCAGCACCCAGTGCGGCCTCGACGATCGGCATCCATTTGGCGCGGTTCACCGCCAGCCAGCCGCGGGCCGCGCCCTGCACGGTTTCGCCGCGGACATCTACCAGGGCAATCAGCGGTTGCTGGTCCCAGATGCTGAGCTGATAGTTTTTCAGGATCTCATGCGCGGCCGGCCAGCGTTGCTGCAAACCCGACCAGGCTGCCTTGACCACACCGCCACGATTGAAATCGCAGTCGCCCGTCGCGTTCGGGTTCGGCCCCCAGGCCGGGTCGCTGTGGCAGGCAGGCTCTGGCTTGGGCAGGCGCACGAATTGCAGCGCGTAGGAGGACATTGCCCAATGTGGCGCCCAGAAGGTGGCGATCACCGGGCGGCGGTCCTCATAGGCCTGCTGGAAGGTTTCGATTATCGCCGCTTCGCTGTCCGCGGCGACCACATCAAAGGGCAGATCCAGCGCGCGGATCCGGTCCGCGCCGGGCGAGCCCCAGGTTTCCGGGTAGGCTAGGTAGATCCCACGCTCTGCCTTGCCGTCGGCCGAGAAAATGCCCGCACAGTCGCGCAGCGCCTCCCAGCTGGGCAGACCGGGGCACAACTGCGCCACGTAAGGCGGCACCACCACGCCATTGCGCGCGTCCAACCCCATTTCGCCCAGGTTGGTCAGCTCCCCGGTCTCAACCAGATCAGAATATCCGTCCGGATCGCTGCTGGTCCAGATTTCGACCATCGCGTGCAGGTCACCGTCTGCGATTTCGCGATAAAGCGCGGATTGATCCGCTTCGACATATTCCACCGTGTAGCCTGCGTGTTCCAGCATGCCACCAACAATGTAGGTCGACAGCTGCTGGCCGGTCCAGTTGTTCAGCGACAGGCGGATCGGTGTCGCCCGGTCTCCCATCTCCAGCGCGTTGCCCCCGACAGGCATGGCCAGCGCCAGCGCGGCCGCGATTGCCCTGAGTTTCATTGGCGTCACTCCCGTACAGCCCTTCGTCGATTGCCGCCCGCAGGCGCTCTCGACCCGGCATAGCAGCGGCACCTTGACAAAGATTAACATGCGCCCGGAGGCGGCGCGTATTCACGCTGGAAAACGCTTAAAACTCGCCCGAAACGCGTATTTCGCGCCGCGTGCGCCGCAAACCGTCAGCGGGCCTTGCGGGCCAGCAGCAAGACCGGATCGTAGGTCAGCGGCAACTGGCCGTCGGCGCCAAAGCGGGCGCGGTAGCGTTCCTCGAAATTGCGCAGCTGGCGGCGGCTCCAGCCTTGTTGCGCATGGCCGTTCACGCCGGTCTGACGCAGGTGTTTTAGAAGCGGCATCGCGCCGTCAAAATGCAGCACCTGCGGTTGCTGCTCCAGCGCCAGAAGCTCCAGTCCCTGGGGCAGCACCGCGGGCCAGTCAGGGGCATCCAGATAGCTGGGGGCGGCGGCGGCTGAGCCAAGCGCCGCAAGCTCGTGAAAGTGGCGGCGGCCAAAGCCGGACAGCAGCAACCAGCCCCCCGGCGCCAGATGATCCCTGAGCCGCACAAGCAGGGTCGGCAGGTCGGCAATCCATTGCACGGTGGAGGCGGAGGCGATCAGTTCCAGCTGCGGCGGCAACGCCAGGGTTTCGATCGCCCCGGCGGCAAAGCGCGCCTGCGGCCGATCCTGTGACGACACCGCCGAGAGCGCCATCTCCGCCTCTGGCACCAGATCGTTCAGCAACAGCTGACCCAGCCGGAAACGCTGGCCGAGCCGGGCGGTCAGATGGCCCGTGCCGCAGCCGAATTCCAACGCGGTGTCAAAGCGTTGCGGTGCGCCGCCTTCGGCCAGCAACTGCGCCAGCCGCGCCGCGATCCGGGCCTGAACCGAAGCCGCGTGGTGATAGCTGCCCAGCCCGCGACGAAAGCTGTGGCGGATGCGGGACTGATCGGGAAGGCGCGCGCTGATGTCTTTCATTGCAACAGGGCCTCCCACGCGGTGAACCTGTCGAACGGCGCATGTGGCGCGTCGAGGGTGCGGGTCGGCTGCCCCTCCCAGGCGCGTGCCAGATTGGCCGGCGGAAAGATCTTGTCGGCGGCGCTGATCCAGATCCGGTCGAATTCCATCCACGGTGCGTCGCCACGGGCCTCGACCGCGCACAGCTCTGCCCGGCGCGCGGCGACATCCAGCGGATGGGCCGCCTGCGGCGCGCCAAAGACGCGGGTCAGGAACTGCTGGAAACTGCCGGCATCGAGGGTATCCACGGTGCGGCGGAAGATTGCGGGGGGAATGCCGGTGCTTCGGCTGACCGGGGAGAGGCTGCCGTTGATCGCCACCTTGCGGCGGAACGGATCGGCGCGCCCCTGCTGCCAATGGGCATAAGACGCCACGCCGAAGGACCAGGCCAGCAGGCTGACGCGGTCGTAGCCGGACAGGTCCGGCAGGTCGGCGTTCAGATCGGTATAATCGCTGGCAAACAGAATATCCTGCGGGCCGGTGAGATGGTCAAAGACCTGCGGCCCGACGGCCCAGCCGCCGAACACGACGATCAGGTCACGGTTCTGCCCGGCGGCACCACCGGCCATTGCCCGTCCCCGGGCGGGCGTTTCTTGCCCCCCCGCGGACGGGCAATGCCCCTGCGCCTGTTTCAGCCAGCGGAAATCCACCGCCTACAGCTCCCGTGCCAGCCGCAGCATGCCAGCGGTGATCTCGCTCAGCTGCTCGGGCGTGGTGATGAAGGGCGGCATGGTATAGATGTTGTGGCCGAAGGGGCGCAGGAACACGCCCATGTCATGCGCCCGCGCGTGGGCCGCATCTGCCGACACCCGGTGCTTCATTTGGATCACGCCGATCGCGCCCAGCACCCGCACGTCCGCCACATTGGGCAGATCTCGCGCCGGGGCCAGTTCGGCCTGCATCTGCGCGCTGAGCGCCGCCACCCGCCCGCGCCAGTCCTGCCCGGTCAAAAGATCCAGCGAGGCCTTGGCCGCGGCGCAGGCCAGCGGATTGCCCATATAGGTCGGCCCGTGCATGAACAGGCCGGGATTGCCGCCGCCGATGCCTGTCGCCACGCGGTCGTTGGTCAGGGTGCAGGCAAAGGAGATATGGCCGCCGGTCAGCCCCTTGCCCAGACAAATGATGTCGGGTTCAACGGTGCAGAAATCGGTGGCAAACATCTGACCGGTGCGGCCAAATCCAGTGGCAATCTCGTCAAAGATCAGCAGGATGCCCAGCTCATCACAGAGGGCGCGCGCCTGGTTGAGGTATTCGGGGTGGTAGAAATACATGCCCCCTGTGCCCTGCACCACGGGTTCCAGGATGAAGGCGGCGATCCTGTCGGCATTGGCCTCCAGCACCGCGCGCAAGTTCCCCAGGCCGTTTTGCGCCGGATCGTCGGTCCAGTCCTGGTCCAGTCTGACCGGCGGGCGCGGCACGAAATGCTGCACGCTCAGCGCCCCCTGGAACAGGTGGTGCATGCCGGTGTCGGGGTCGCAGACGCTCATCGCCTTCCAGGTATCGCCATGATAGCCGGAGCGGATGGTGGCGAATTCCTGCCGTTGCGGCTGGCCGATGGCGTGCTGATACTGCACCGCCATTTTCATCGCCACCTCAACCGAAACCGAGCCGCTGTCGCAATAGAAGATGCGCGTCAGGCTGTCCGGTGTGATCTCCAGCAGTTTGCGGCCCAGGTCGATGGCCGGATCATGGGTCAGCCCGCCGAACATCACATGTGGCAGGGTGTCGAGCTGGTCGTGGATGGCCTGGGTGATCGCCGGATTGCGATGGCCGTGCATCATGCACCACCAGGACGACATGGCGTCGATCAGCCTTGTGCCATCGTCAAGCGTGATGTGTACGCCCTCGGCCTCGCGCACCACAAAGGTGGGGCCGGGTTTGGTGACGTTGGTGTAGGGGTGCCAGAGGTGCTGCTGGTCGAATTCCAGCTGGGTGAGGTCAGATGCGCTCATGCCGGGTCCTCCTCCTGCGCCAGCGCCTCGCGGATCAGGTCCAGGTTGATGTTCTCGGCAAAGGCGGTGGCCAGTGCGTCCGAGCCCTCCTGGGGGCGGGCGGCGGCCGGGCCCCCTGCGTCGGTGCCGGGCCCCGGTGCGCTGCGCAGAGCCTCGACAAAGGGCAGCCGCCCCAGGTGCGCCGCCTTGCCGAACTGGCAGATGGTTTCCTCAACCTCCGGCTCCGGGTTGCCGATGAAGGCGACGCCCACCACCTCGCAGTCCGCATCGCGCAGGGCCTTCAGCGACAGGAGCGTGTGGTTGATCGTGCCCAGCTGGGTGCGCGCGCAAAGGATCACCGGCGCCCCCCAGCGCGCGATCAGGTCCAGATACAGCTCCCGCCGGTTCAGCGGCACCATCAGACCGCCCGCGCCCTCTGCCACCAGAACGCCGTCGGCGTCCGGCAGTTGCAACGTCTCGGTGTCGATTTCCGCCTCCTCGGCCTCAGCCGACAGATGCGGCGAGGCGGGCAGCTGCAAGAGATAGCCCTCCGGCAGCGCCGGGCGGCCGGACAGACGGGTGACGATCTGGCTGTCGGTTTCCTCCTCCAGCCCCGATTGCACGGGTTTCCAGTAGGTGGCCTCCAGCGCCTGCACCAGCCCGGCCGAGAAGATGGTCTTGCCGATACCGGTGTCGGTTCCGGTCACGATCAGCGTGTTTTTGGGCGTCATGGACGTGTCTCCAATTCGCGGGCGAGGTCTTCGAACATCGCAGTGATGACCCCTGCCCAAGTATTCAAAGTGATCGACAGCCGCAGCCGCGAAGTGCCGCGCGGCACCGTGGGCGGGCGGATGCCGCGAATGTCATAGCCGCGCGCCTGCATCGCCGCGGCCAGCGCCATGGTGCGCTTGTCGTCGCCGATCAGCACCGGCAGGATCTGGCTGTCAAAACCGTCCAGCCCGCACAGGCGCTTTGCCTCGCCTTGGGCATGGGTGATCCCGGCCCACGCCTGTTCGCGGCGAGCGGGATTCTGGCGCAACTCTTGCAACGCGGCACGCACGAGGGCGGCGTTCAGCGGCGAGGGCGCGGTGGCAAAGATAAAGCCCCGCGCCTTGTTGATGAGGGTGTCGATCAAAACCCGCTGGCCGCAGATCAGCGCGCCGGAGGCGCCCAGCGCCTTGCCGCAGGTGTGCAGGGATAGGACGTTGGGGCGGTGGGCGATGTCATGCGCCAGCCCGCGCCCCATATCGCCGAACACACCGGTGGAATGCGCCTCGTCGACCACCAGAACAGCGCCCTCGGCATCCGCCAGCGTCATCAGGGGCTCCAATGGGGCAAGGTCGCCGTCCATGGAATAGACGGCCTCCACCGCGATCCAGACTTGCCCCGCACCGCCTGCGGCGCGCCAATCTTGCAGCACCCGTGCTGCGTCGTCGGCATCGCTGTGGGCAAAGCTGCGGGTCTCGGCCCGGCCCAGCCGCATGCCGTCATGGGTGCTGGCGTGGATCAGCGCATCATAAAGCACCAGATCGCCCTGCTGCGGCAGGACGGAGAAGATCGCCTGATTGGCGGTGAAGCCGCCGCCCATGAACAGCGCCGCCTCCGTGCCGAAAAAGTCGGCCGCCTCGGCCTCCAGCCGCTGATGCTCGGCGTCGTTGCCGCGCAGCAGGCGCGAGCCACCTGCCCCCACCGGTACGCCGCGCGCCAGCGCGTCTGCGGCGGCGGCGCGCAGCACCTCGCTGCCCGCCAGCCCCAGATAGTCGTTGGAGGCAAAGTCATGCCCCTCCCGCGGCATCAATTGCCGGTAGCGCCCGCGATTGCGCAGCGCCTCCAGCGATCTTTCATGCCGTGGAAAGGCGCCCGCCATCAGCGGCTGCCGTCGCAGCCCACGGCCATCGCGGTGATGCCCAGACGGTCGAACAGCTGCTGGTCCTTGTCTTCCTCGGGGTTGTCGGCGGTCAGCAGCGTGTCGCCCACGAAGATCGAGTTGGCACCGGCAAAGAAGCACATCGCCTGCATCTCGTCCGACATGTCGGTGCGGCCTGCGGAGAGGCGCACGTGGGATTTTGGCATCAGGATGCGAGCCAGCGCCACCGAGCGGACAAACTCGATCGGGTCCAGTTTTTCGACGTTCGCAAGCGGCGTGTCGGCGATCGGGATCAGCATGTTGACCGGCACCGAATCCGGGTGTGCCTCCAGCGTGGCCAGCGCCAGCATCATGTCGATGCGGTCCAGCTGCTGCTCGCCCATGCCGACGATGCCACCGGAACACACCTTGATCCCCGCCTCGCGCACCCGGTTCAGGGTGTCGATGCGGTCGGCGAATGTGCGGGTGGTGATGATCTCGGAGTAATAGCGTTCGGAGGTGTCGATGTTGTGATTGTAGTAATCCAGACCCGCGTCGCGCAGGCGGAACACCTGTTCTTCGTCCAGCATGCCCAAGGTCATGCAGGTTTCCATGCCCAGATCCTTGACGCCCTGCACCATCGCCTCCAGTGCGGCCATGTCGCGGTCCTTGGGCGAGCGCCAGGCAGCACCCATGCAATAGCGCGTCGCGCCGCCTTCCTTGGCCTTCTTCGCCTCGGCGATCACCCGCTGCACTTCGATCAGTTTGGAGGCCGACAGCTGCGCGCCGTTGCGCGCCGACTGCGAGCAATAGGCGCAGTCCTCGGCGCACCCGCCGGTTTTGATGCTGAGCAGTTTGGATTTCTGCACCTGGTTGGGGTCAAAATACTGCCGATGGACGCTGTGCGCCTGAAACAGCAAGTCCATGAAGGGCTTGTTGTAGATCTCTTCCGCTTCTTCGCGGGTCCAGTCGGTCCGGATGGGTGCAGCGTCCAGCATGCTGTCTCCTGTGCTCATGTCCCTGCCATGCGCGGATGGCGTTGGCGATTTTTATAGATAACTTTGCCACCCCCGATCAAGCGCCAATGCCCAAACGCAGCAATTTGCCACCGAGCCACTGCGCGCCTGATCGTAATTAGCTGGTATTAATAACAAATAATAATCTACAAAAATTCAGGTTGACGCGCTGCCCGGCTCTGCCTACCCCTAAAGTCACGCAGGGGAGTCCCGCCAAGGGGACTGAGAGGTGGACAGGTGCGGGGCAACCCGGACCGGTGAAGCGACCCTTTGAACCTGACCCAGTTGATACTGGCGTAGGAAGCTAGGCGCGCTTGGCCACGGGGGATGTACAGCCCCGCTTGCCCTGCGATGACTGAACAAGGGGGCCGTACACCCTCTGTTTCCCAGCCAAACCTCATCTGGTGTCTTTTCCAAGTTTAGGCTTCGAGGAGCACCAAAATGAACGTCCCCAATCCCAAGATCACCACAGGCGCATTGCCCGCATCGCGCAAGATCTACGTGCCCGGCGCGGTCCACAAGGACATCCGCGTGCCAATGCGCGAGATCGCGACCCACCCCACCGCGGGCGAAGATCCGCTGCCGGTCTATGACAGCTCCGGCCCCTATACCGACCCGGACGTGCTGACCGACATCCGCCAGGGTCTGCCGCAGCTGCGCCGCCAGTGGATTTTGGACCGCGGCGATGTCGAGGCATACCAAGGCCGTGATGTGAAGCCCGAGGACAACGGCTTTGTCGAGGGCGACCGGCTGGTGGCTGAGTTTCCCGTGAAACCCGCCCCCTTGCGGGGCAAGGATGGCGCGGCGCCGACGCAGCTGGCCTATGCCCGCGCCGGTATCATTACGCCGGAAATGGAATACGTCGCGATCCGCGAGAACCAGCTGCGCGAGCTGTCGCCCTGCCACGCGGCGCGCGACGGCAATGATTTCGGCGCCAATATCCCGGACTACGTGACGCCGGAATTCGTGCGCTCGGAAATCGCCGCCGGCCGCGCCATCATCCCGGCCAACATCAACCATCCCGAGATTGAGCCGATGATCATCGGCCGCAACTTTCTGGTGAAGATCAACGCCAACATGGGCACCTCCGCCGTCACCTCCTCGATGGAGGAGGAAGTGGACAAGCTGGTCTGGGCGATCCGCTGGGGCGCGGACACCGTGATGGACCTGTCGACGGGCCGCAACATCCACAACACCCGCGAATGGATCGTGCGCAACTCCCCCGTGCCGATCGGCACCGTGCCGATCTATCAGGCGCTGGAGAAGGTGAACGGCATTGCCGAGGACCTGACCTGGGAAGTGTTCCGCGATACGCTGATTGAACAGGCGGAACAGGGTGTCGATTACTTCACCATCCACGCGGGCGTGCGGCTGCACATGGTGCCGATGACGGTGGAGCGCGTGACGGGGATCGTGTCGCGCGGCGGCTCGATCATGGCGAAGTGGTGCCTGCATCACCACAAGGAGTCGTTCCTGTATGAGCATTTCGAGGAAATCTGCGACATCTGCCGCCAGTATGACGTGTCGTTCAGCCTTGGCGACGGTCTGCGCCCCGGTTCCATCGCCGACGCCAACGATGAAGCACAGTTTGCCGAGCTGGAGACCCTGGGCGAGCTGACCAAGATCGCCTGGGCCAAGGACTGCCAGGTGATGATCGAAGGGCCGGGCCATGTTGCCATGCACAAGATCAAGGAGAACATGGACAAGCAGCTGGAGTGCTGCCACGAGGCGCCCTTCTACACCCTTGGCCCGCTGACCACCGACATCGCGCCGGGTTATGACCACATCACCTCCGGCATCGGGGCGGCGATGATCGGCTGGTTCGGCTGCGCGATGCTGTGTTACGTGACGCCCAAGGAACACCTGGGCCTGCCCGACCGCGACGACGTGAAAACCGGGGTCATCACCTATAAAATCGCGGCCCATGCTGCCGACCTCGCCAAGGGGCTGCCGGGGGCGCAGCGCCGCGACGATGCGTTGTCCCGTGCCCGTTTCGAGTTCCGCTGGGAGGATCAGTTCAACCTGTCGCTGGACCCGGAAACCGCACGCGAGTTCCACGACCAGACCCTGCCAAAAGAGGCGCATAAGGTGGCGCATTTCTGCTCCATGTGCGGGCCGAAGTTCTGCTCCATGCGGATCAGCCACGACATCCGCGCCGAGGCCCAGAAAGAGGGCATGGAGGCCATGGCCGCCAAGTTCCGCGAAGGCGGTGAGCTGTATGTGCCTGCCGCTGTTATCACCGCGGACCCCGCGGAATGATAACCATCGCAGGCGCGGGCCTTGCTGGCCTCGCCTGCGCCCATGAGCTGGCGCAGCGCGGGGCAAAGGTCACAGTCTATGAGCGGGGGGAGACCCCCGGTGGCAGCAGCGTGGCGCGCTATGCCGGCGGCATGCTGGCGCCCTGGTGCGAGCGCGAAAGCGCCGAAGCAGAGGTGGTGACCCTCGGCAGCCGCGCCTTCGGCTGGTGGGCCAAGGTGACACCGGTCCACCGGCGCGGCACGCTGGTGGTAGCGCCAGCCCGCGACCGGGCAGAGCTGACCCGCTTTGCCCGCCGCACCAGCAACCACCGCAGCCTTGACGGCGCACAGGTGGCAGAGCTGGAACCGGCGCTGGCCGGGCGGTTTGGACACGGGCTGCTGTTCGAACAGGAGGCGCATCTGGACCCGCGCCGCGCCCTGCGCGACCTGACGGCCAAGGTGCAGGCGCTGGGGGTGGAGATCCGCTGCGGCGCCCCGGCCCCGGCCCGCGTCACGCTGGACTGCACCGGCATGGCAGCGCCCTTGGCATCCTTGCGCCCGGTGCGGGGTGAAATGGCGATCCTGCAGTGCCCGCAGGTCCAGATCCGCCGCACCCTGCGCCTGCTGCATCCGCGGATGCCGCTGTATCTGGTGCCGCGCGGCGAAGGTCTGTTCATGATCGGCGCCACCATGATCGAGAGCAGCTCAGACCGCCCTGTCACGCTGCGGTCTCTGGCGGAGCTCCTGAACGCCGCCTACACGCTCCACCCCGGGCTGGGCGAAGCCAGCGTGGTGGAGACCGGCGCAGGCCTGCGCCCGGCCTTCGCCGACAACCTGCCGCGGCTGACCGAACAGGACGGCACGCTGTACCTCAACGGCCTCTACCGCCACGGGTTTCTGCTGGCGCCCGCCATGGCGCAGCTGGCCGCAGACCGCCTTTTACCGGAGACATCAGATGAAGATCATCGTGAACGCCAAACCGCATGAGGTCGCGGCGACCGACCTCCAGTCCGCGCTGGACGAGCTGGGCTTTGCCTCCTCGGCTGTGGCAACCGCTCTGAATGGCAGCTTTGTGGCCCGCGCCAAAAGGGCGGAGGTGACATTGGCCGAGGGCGACCGGCTGGAAGTGCTGGCGCCGATGCAAGGAGGCTGAGATGCAAGTCTACGGAACCGAGATTCCCTCGCGGCTGCTGCTCGGCACCGCGCAATACCCATCGCCCGCCGTGCTGGCAGAGGCTGTGAAATCAAGCGGCACCGGGATCATTACCGTGTCCTTGCGCCGTGAAACCGCCGACGGCTCGGGCGCGGGGTTCTGGGACAGCCTGCGCGCCATCGGCTGCCGCATCCTGCCCAACACCGCCGGTTGCCACACGGTGCAGGAGGCGCTGACCACCGCCCGCATGGCCCGCGACCTGTTCGGCACCAACTGGATCAAGCTGGAGGTGATCGGCCACTCCGACACCTTGCAGCCGGATGTGTTCGGACTGGTCGAGGCTGCGCGCATCCTCAGCGCCGAAGGCTTTCAGGTCTTTCCCTACACCACCGATGATCTGGTGGTGGGTGAGCGTCTGCTGGAGGCCGGTTGCGACGTGCTGATGCCCTGGGGCGCGCCCATTGGCTCGGGCCAGGGCCTGCGCAACCCGGACGGCCTGCGTGCGATGCGGGCGCATTTCCCTGATGTGCCGCTGATTGTCGATGCCGGCATCGGGCGACCCTCGGATGCGACGCAGGCGATGGAACTGGGTATGGATGCGGTGCTGTTGAACACGGCTGTGGCCAAGGCGGGCGATCCTGCCACGATGGCGCGGGCCATGGCGCTGGCTGTTGACGCGGGCCGCGCCGGATACCTCGCCGAGCCGATGGAGCGGCGCGACATGGCCGTGCCCTCGACGCCTGTGCTGGGGCTGGCCGAACTGAACATGACGGAGACCGCGTGATGGAGCGTTTCTACCTGATCGTTGGCCATGTTGGCCGACTGGAGCTGTTGGTGCCGCAGGGGGCCAAGCTGGTGCAGCTGCGCATCAAGGACGAACCGGAGGCGGAAGTGCGGCGCCAGATCGCGCGCGCCCGCGACTTCTGCGCGGTGCATGACGCGCAGCTGGTGGTGAACGATTACTGGCAGGCGGCGTTTGATCTGAATTGCAACTTCGTTCACCTGGGTCAGGAAGACATGGAGACGGCGGATTTCGCCGCCCTGCGCCGCCGCGGTGTCCGCTTTGGCCTGTCCACCCACGACGAGGCAGAGCTGGAGCGCGCGCTGTCCCATGACCCGGCCTATGTGGCGCTGGGTCCGGTCTATCCGACGCTGCTAAAGCAGATGAAATGGGCGCCGCAAGGGCTCGAGCGGGTGACGCGCTGGAAAAAGATGGCGGGCAAAACGCCGCTGGTGGCGATCGGCGGGCTGACGCCCGAGCGCCTGCCCGGCGTGTTCGAGGCCGGTGCCGACAGCGCGGCGGTGGTGACGGACATCCAGCTGGCCGCCGACCCGGAGGCCCGCACGCGTGAATGGGCCGAGGCCTGCCGCGCATGAGCCGCTACGCCCGCCAGATGATCCTGCAGGAGTTCGGCGCCGACGGCCAGGCGCGGCTTGCGCGCGCGCATGTGCTGGTGGTCGGGGCTGGCGGGCTGGGCTGCCCGGTGCTGCAATATCTGGGCGGCGCAGGTGTTGGCCACATCACCATCATGGATGGCGATGTGGTGGCGGAAAGCAACCTGCACCGGCAGGTGCTGTACAGCATGCAGGACATTGGCCAGCTGAAGGCCGAGGCCGCGAAAGCGCATCTGCTGGCCGCCAATCCGGCCCTTGAAGTCACAGCGCTGGTGCAGCCGCTCGACGCCGCCAATGCTGCCGCTCTGGTGCAGGCTGCGGATCTGGTGGTGGATGCTGCCGACAGTTTTGCGGTCTCCTACATTCTGTCGGACACTTGTCTGGCGGCAGGCAAGCCGCTGATCTCGGCCTCGGCGCTGGGGCAATCCGGCTATGCCGGCGGGTTTTGCGGCGGTGCGCCATCCCTGCGCGCGGTCTTTCCCGACCTGCCCGCCCACGCCGCCACCTGCGCCACGGCTGGGGTAATGGGGCCTGCGGTCGGCCTTATCGGCGCCTTGCAGGCGCAGCTGGCGCTGAAGGTTCTGTTGAACCATCAGCCCAGCCCCTGCGGCCAGTTGTTCAGCTTCCGGCTGGAGGATCTGCATGTCAGCAGTTTTCGCTTTGACGGCGCGGAGGAACCCGAGGCTGTCCTGCCCTTCGTCGCCGCCAGCCAGATCACGCCGCAGGATGTGGTGGTAGAACTGCGCCCCGAGGAGGAAGCGCCGCAGATGGCGGTGCCGCAGGCGCAGCGCATCGCGCCCGCGGAACTGGCCGCCGCGGGCCTGCCGCGCGGCCGCCGCATCGTGCTGTGCTGCCGCAGCGGGCTGCGCGCCTGGGGCGCAGCCGCGATCTTGCGGCAGGCAGGCCACGACACCCTCGCCCTGCTCGCTGCCGGGGACAGCCCCGCATGAGGGCGATCCTGGCCATCGGCGGCACCGACAGCAGCGGCGGCGCGGGACTGACCCGCGATGCCGCCATGGCCGCCGCCTGTGGCGCAACGCTGCGCCCCGCGGTCACTGCCGTTACCGTGCAGACGGATGCGGCCGTGCGCGCCGTCTATCCCTGCACTGCGGACGCGGTGGCCGAACAGATCGACGCCGCGCTGGCCACGCCCGCGCCGCCCGGAGCGGTGAAAATCGGCATGTTGGGCTCTGCCACGGTGGCTGAGACCGTGGTGGCTGCCTTGCCGCCGCGGTTGCCCATCGTGCTGGATCCAGTGCTGAAGTCCACCTCTGGCGGCACGCTGATGGCGGCGGCCGGGTTTGGCGCACTGCTGTGCCGGGCCTCCGTTGTGACACCCAACCTGGATGAACTCGCAGCGCTATGCGGCGGCGTGGGCGACCCTGCGCAGCAGGCCAAGGCCCTGCTGTCGCAAGGCGTGCAGGCGGTGCTGGTCAAGGGCGGCCACGGCAATGGCGCGTTCAGCACCGATCTGCTGTATTGCGCCGATGGCCATGTAACCGCGTTTGAAAAACCGCGGCTGGCTGCATCAAAACGTGGCACCGGTTGCGGTCTCGCCACCGCGATCGCCTGCCATCTGGCGGCGGGCGCCACCCTGCCCGATGCCTGTCGCGCCGCCAAGGACGCGGTGCACCGCTGGTTGCAGGACTGATCAGGCGGCGGGCAAGTGGTCCAGCACGTCCGCCGCCGACAGCACGGTGCCGAACCCCGCATGTAGTGCCGACAGGGTGACCTCCAGCACCACCTCCGCGTCGAGATCGCCGCCCTTGCGCGCGGGCAAGGCAAAGGCGACCAGCGCATCCTCGACAACCTGGACCTCAAAGCCGAGGTTTGCCGCAGACCGCGCCGTGGAGTTGACGCAGAAGGCGGCGACCCCGCCGACGATCACCAGCCGGGTGATGCCGCCCGCCTGCAGATGCGCCGCCAGCCCGGTGCCGACAAAGCCGGAAGAGCCGGTTTTCCAGAACACCGCCTCCCCTTCCGCGGGGATGGCACAGGGCAAAGGCTGTCCGCTGGGCAGATCGCGGCGGAACTTGCTTTCAACACGCGGATCGTCATGCAGCACATGCACCACCGGCAGCCCGGCGGCGCGGAACGCGGTGGCCAGCTCTGCCACCCGCTGTTCTGCCTGCGGGTTGGCCTGAGGGCGGCCCGCCGCAGCAAGATTGGCCATCTCCTGCTGCATATCGACAATCAGCAGAGCCGTGTTTTCATACATCAAAAAACCCTCGCGCCCGGATACCGGTGCGAGGGTTGCAGATCCGCGCGGCAGAGGCCAGCGCAAACCCATCGTCAAAGCGGCACCGGCGCTGCGGTGCCGCAAAAACGGGCGGTCGGCTCAGCCCTCGAGGCACCAGCGCATGACCGCCTTCTGGGCATGCAGGCGGTTCTCGGCCTCGTCAAAGATCACCGACTGCGGGCCGTCCATCACGGCGGAAGTCACCTCCTCCTCGCGGTGGGCGGGCAGGCAGTGCATGAACAGCGCGTCCGGCTTGGCGTGGGCCATCAGCGCGTCGTTGACCTGATAGGGACGCAGCATGTTGTGGCGGCGCTCCTTGGAGGATTGGCTGTCATGCATCGACACCCAGGTGTCGGCAACCACCAGATCGGCGCCCGCGACCGCCTTGGCGGCGTCGCGTTCGATCACAACCTTGGCGCCGGCCTTGCGGGCGAGACCGATGAACTCTTCCTCCGGATCCAGCTGCGCGGGACCGGTGAACGTCAGGTCAAAGCCGAACTGCCCCGCGGCATGCAGGAAAGAGGCGCAGACATTGTTGCCGTCGCCGGCCCAGACCACCTTCTTGTCCTTGATCGGGCCGCGGTGCTCCTCATAGGTCAGGATGTCGGCCATGATCTGGCACGGGTGGGTGCGGTCGGTCAGACCATTGATGACCGGCACGTCGGAATATTCCGCCATCTCGGTCAGCACGCTTTCGTCGAAGGTGCGGATCATGATCATGTCGACATAGCGGCTGAGGACGCGGGCGGTGTCGGCGATGGTTTCGCCGTGGCCCAGCTGCATGTCCTTGCCGGACAGCACCATGGTCTGGCCGCCCATCTGGCGCACCCCGACATCAAAGGACACGCGGGTCCGGGTCGAGGGTTTTTCAAAGATCAGCGCCACCATGCGGTCCTTCAGAGGCAGCTCATCGTCGAGCGCCGCCTTCGGGCGGCCCAGGCGCGCCTGTTTGGTGGCGCTGGCCTGATCGATGATTTTGCGCAGGTCAGCGGGGTCGGTTTTGTGGATGTCGAGGAAATGGTTCATGTCAGTATCGCTTTGTTGGGCCGAAGGCCGGGGCTGTCTGCGCCCGAACCCCCGAGGATATTTCAGGCAAGCGGAAGATCAGGCAGCAGAGACCTGCGCGGCGGTTTTGTCGAGACGGCTGACCGCCTCGGCGATGTCCTCATCTGTCAGGGTCAGCGGTGGCAGCAGCCGGATCACATTGTCCGCAGCGGGAACGGTGATCAGTTCATTGTCATAGCCCGCGGTCACCACGTCCATATTGGCCGCCTTGCATTTCAGCCCCAACATCAAGCCCGCGCCGCGCACCTCCTCGAACACCTCGGGGTGATCCGCCACCAGACCCTCCAGCTTCTGGCGCAACAGGCCCGCCTTGCGGTTTACCTCAGCCAGAAAGTCCGCGTCGGCGACATGCTCCAGCACCGCGCAGCCCACGGCGCAGCCCAGCGGGTTGCCGCCGTAGGTGGAGCCGTGGGTGCCCGCGGTCATGCCGCTTGCGGCCTCTTCGGTGGCCAGCACCGCGCCCAGCGGAAAACCGCCGCCGATGCCCTTGGCCACCATCATGATGTCCGGCGTGATCCCCGCCCATTCATGGGCAAACAGCTTGCCGGTGCGGCCCACGCCGCATTGCACCTCGTCCAGAATCAGCAGCAGGCCATGTTCGTCGCAGATCGTGCGCAGCGCTTTCAGCTCGGCATCCGGCACCGCGCGGATGCCGCCCTCGCCCTGCACCGGTTCGATCAGGATCGCGGCGGTCTGCGCGCTGATGGCGTTGGTCACGCCGTCCAGATCTCCGAACATCAGATGCTTGAACCCCGGCAGCAGCGGGCCGAAACCCTTGGTCATCTTCTCCGAGCCTGCCGCGGCGATGCCCGCCGAGGAGCGCCCGTGGAAGGCACCGTCAAAGGTGAGGATCTCCACCCGTTCCGGCTGTCCCTGATCATAAAAGTACTTGCGCGCCATCTTGACCGCCAGCTCGCAGGCCTCGGTGCCGGAGTTGGTGAAAAACACGGTGTCGGCAAAGCTGTGTTCCACCAGCTTGTCCGCCAGCGCCTGCTGCTGCGGAATGTGGTAGAGGTTGGAGACATGCCACAGCTTCTGCGCCTGCGCGGTCAGCGCCGCGACCAGGGCCGGATGGGCGTGGCCCAGCGCGTTGACCGCGATGCCGCTGCCCAGATCCAGAAAGCGTCGCCCGTCGGCCGTGGTCAGCCAGGCGCCTTCGCCTTCGACGAATTCAAGCGGCGCACGGTTATAGGTCGGCAGAACGGACGGGATCATCAGGATCATCCTTTTGGTGGCGTGACGCCAAAGCTGTGACGTATGCTTAGCCTTGGGTCAACGGTGGAACACGGGTTTTGCAGGGGAATGCGCCGCGGTGCGGACACAGGGAATCAAAGGGCCGGATCACGCCAGGCGGCGTCGGCGTCGCAGAATGGTGATATATGCGCGTTTGATCATGCTGCGGTTCCATAACGGAGGAAACGGCAAAAGAAAACCCCAATCGTCCGCCATTTCGGGCGATCCGAAATGGCGCCGTCGGCCGCCGGGCCCGTATTCTTTCTGGTGAGAAATACTCCGGGGTGAACTGGTCGAGAGGCCAGGAGGGGCAGCGCCCCTTTGCACCGGGCGCAGAATTCGGCGCGCCAAAAGGTGTTTCCCCTTGAAACGCCCGCCCCCTTGGCGCACCGCTACGACATGCGCAGCGCCCCGTCACAGAACCCCGCTCTTGCCGCTGGCCTGATCCTGTCGGCAACCACCTTCATCGCCGCCACCACCCTGCTGGCCAAGGCGCTGGGAACCGATGCGCTGGGGGCGCCGATGCACCCGATGCAAATCAGCCATGGGCGGTTCCTGTTTGCCTTTCTCGGCATCTCGGTCGCGGTGCTGGCGCTGCGGCCGCGCTTTCAGCGGCCGCATTGGGGCATTCACATCGGGCGCACCTCCTGCGGCTGGGCAGGCATCACGTTGCTGTTTGCCTCCGTTGCCCATATCCCGCTGGCAGAGGCCACCGCGATCAGCTTCCTGAACCCGGTCTTTGCCATGTTGCTGGCGATCCCGCTGCTGGGCGAGCGCGTCGGTCCCTGGCGCTGGGGGGCGGCGCTGCTGGCCATGGTGGGCGCGATGATCCTGCTGCGCCCGACCCCCGCCAGCTTTCAGCCGGCGGCGCTGCTGGCGCTGGCGGCGGCGGCGGTTATGGGGATGGAGCTGATCTTCATCAAGAAACTGGCGGGCCGCGAAGGCCCGATGCAGGTGCTGTGGGTCAACAACCTGTTGGGGCTGCTGATTGCCAGCTGCGCGGTGCTGCCGGTGTGGCAGATGCCCAGCCCGGCACAATGGAGCGCGCTGGCGGCGCTGGGGCTGGCGATGGCCTGCGCACAGGCCTGTTTCATCAACGGGATGGCGCGGGCCGATGCGTCCTTCGTGGCGCCATTCAGCTATGCCACGCTGGTGTTCGCCGCCGTCTACGATTTTGGCGTCTTTGGCGTGGTGCCGGACTGGGTCACGGTGCTGGGCGCCGCGATCATCCTGGCTGGCGCTGCCGTGCTGGCCTGGCGTGAAACCCGACCGCGGCCCGCGGGCTTGCCGCCCGCCTCTGCCTGACCGGTCTGCCGCCTGTTATCACGTCAGGATCTCAACCCCTCAGGGCTTCAGCCGGTAGCCCGTGCGCAGCATCGACCAGGCCAGAAGGCACACGCCAAAAGTCGCGCCGCTGCAAACCGCCAGCCCCAGCCAGGGGGAGCTGTCGGAGGTGCCGATCACCCCGAACCGCACGCCATCAATAAGGTAGAACACCGGGTTCAGATGCGAGATCGCCCGCAGCACCGGCGGCAGCGCCTCGACCGAGTAGAAGGTGCCCGACAGAAAGGCCAGCGGGGTCACGATGAAGTTGGTGATCGCCGCCATCTGGTCGAACTTGTCGGCAAAGACCCCGGCTACGATGCCCAGCCCACCCAGAAAGGCCGCGCCGAGCACCACGAACACCAGCGCCACCAAAGGATGCGCGGGCACGATTTGCAGGACCGCCATCAGCCCCAGCCCGATGGCCACCGCCACCAGGGCGCCGCGCGCCACCGCGCCCGCCAGATAACCCAACAGGATCTCCAGCCCCGACAGCGGCGGCATCAGCGTGTCGACGATATTGCCCTGCACCTTGGAGATGACGATTGAGGACGAGGTGTTGGCAAAGGCGTTTTGGATCACCGTCATCATCATGATGCCCGGCGCCAGGAACGTCAGGAACGGCACCCCCATCACGTCACCGCGTTTGGGGCCAATGGCAATGTTGAAAATCATCAAAAACAGCGCTGCCGTCATCAGCGGCGCCAGCAGGGTCTGGGTCCAGACCACCAGAAAACGCTTCACCTCGCGCCAGGCCAACGCCTTCAACCCCAGCCAGTTGATGCGGCCGAAGCGGCGCGCGCCCAATTCCACCTGATAGCCCTGATCTGCCATGCTGCCCCCGATTTTTGTAGCATTGCCTGCATAACGGCTGCGTCATGGGGTGCAAGGTGCCTTGTAACTCCGCCCACAGTGATTAAAATGGGGCAATCACCGGAACAGGATGGCGGCCGCAGAACTCTGGGGCCGCTATTAGCTTGAAAGGCAACATATGTCCTGGACAGACGAGCGCGTCGAACTGCTCAAGAAAATGTGGGGCGAGGGTCAGTCGGCCAGCCAGATCGCCAAGGAACTGGGCGGTGTGACCCGCAACGCCGTGATCGGCAAGGTGCACCGGCTCGGCCTGTCCAACCGCAACAGCGGTGGAGCCAAGGCGGCTGAACCCAAAGAAAAACCCGCAGCAGCCCCCGCCGCTGCCGCGGCGCCCAAACCTGCCGCCACGCCCAAGCCCAAGCCGCAGCCGAAGACGGAGCCTGCCCGCCCCGCTGCAGCGCAGCCTGCCGCCGCCGCAGAGGCCAAGCCTGCAACCCCGGCCCGCCGCCAGATCATTCCGGCCGGTCAGCCGCTGCCGCCGCAGCCTTCTGCAAATGAAATCAGCCCGGAAGCGCTGGCCAAGGTCAACGAAATCGAGAAGAAGGCCAAGAAACTGGGCCTGATGGAGCTGACCGAGCGCACCTGCAAATGGCCGGTGGGGGATCCCGCAACCGAAGACTTCTGGTTCTGTGGTCTGCCCGCACAACAAGGCAAACCCTATTGTGAGGCGCATGTGGGCGTGGCATTCCAGCCGATGTCCTCGCGCCGCGACCGCCGCCGCTGACCCGAGGCGGAGGCCCGCAAGACTGACACAGCCCGCCCCGCGCCTCTCCAGGTGCGGGGCGTTTCCTTTTCGGCGCGGCCTTCTTTTTCGGCGCGGCCTTTATGGGCCATACCGGGGCGTGGGTGCTCAGCTGCCTTCAGGCGCGTTGGATGTGAATTTCGGGATCACCCGGTCCGACGCCGCATCCGGCTCGATCTCTGGCCAGTTGCCGTCGGCCAGGGTGATATTGCCGGGAATGTCTGCCTCCCAGAAGCCGACCACGACATCGGTGATGTTGAGGTACAGCTTGTCGTCGACAATGCGCCACAGGTTCGGATTGCCCGGCACCTTGCCGCCCTTGGACACGCCATAGGCGCAATGGCCATCGTACTGGGGCGCATAATAGGCCGGGTTTTCCAGGAACGTCTCGCGATTTTCCTCGCTGGCGAAGGCCCAGGTGGCGCCGTTGTACTCAGCCGTGATTGATGCCTTGCCCTGCACTGCGCTGGCCTGCGGGCTGCCTACCGGCTGCGCTGCGAGGTCGCGATAGGCGACGACATCATAGCCGGAAACCGCATAGCCAGTGGCGTCGACATACTGTGCGCCCGCAAACCCCGGCGTGGCAATAGCAACGCTGAGCGCCGCCGCAGTGGCAAACAGAAACTGCTTCATCGGAAAGTCCCTTTCATCGGTAATGGCTTGCGCCGTTGGGTGCAGAGTACACGCCGCCCTGCAAATGCGAAGTCCCCCTCACGGCCCTGTGTCCGGCGACGAGACCGCGTGATCGCCGTGTAAAAATTCCGTGCGCCAGACCTTCCAGTCATTGGAATACTTGCCGCCTCTGACTATCTGTGTGCGAGCCACTTGCCGCCGCTGCGGCGACTGACCGTATCCGGGAAACAACCACACAGGGACACTTCAGATGAGCGACACAGCCTACACACCGCCCAAGGTCTGGAAATGGGAACAGGAAAACGGCGGCCAGTTTGCCTCCACCAACCGCCCCATTGCCGGCCCCACCCATGACGAGGAGCTGCCCGAGGGCAAGCATCCCCTACAACTCTATTCGCTGGCGACCCCCAATGGCGTCAAGGTCACCGTGATGCTTGAAGAGTTGCTGGCCAAGGGTATTGAGGGCGCCGAATACGACGCCTGGCTGATCCGCATCGGCGACGGCGACCAGTTCGGCTCGGGCTTTGTCGACATCAACCCCAACTCCAAGATCCCGGCGCTGCTGGACCGCAGCGGCGACGCGCCTGTGCGGGTGTTCGAGAGCGGCTCGATTCTGGTGCATCTGGCAGAGAAATTCGGGGCGTTCCTGCCCACGGAGGGGCCCGCGCGCACCGAAACGCTGAATTGGCTGTTCTGGCAGATGGGCAGCGCGCCCTACCTGGGCGGCGGTTTTGGTCATTTCTACGCCTATGCGCCAGAGAAGTTCGAGTACCCGATTGACCGCTTTGCGATGGAAGCCAAGCGCCAACTGGATGTGCTGGACCGGCAACTGGCTGAGCGGACCTATATCGCGGGCGAGGACTATTCCATTGCCGACATGGCGATCTGGCCCTGGTATGGCCAACTGGTGCTGGGCCGTCTGTATGATGCGGCAGAGTTCCTGGACGTCGAGAGCTACACGAATGTGGTTCGCTGGGCCAAGGCCATTGACGCCCGACCAGCGGTGCAGCGCGGCCGCATGGTGAACCGCGCTTTTGGCGATCTGGAGATGCAACTGCACGAACGCCACGACGCCAGCGACTTTGAGACCCGCACCCAGGACAAACTGGAAGCGGCGGAATAACGCCAGCGTCGGGCGCACAGGCTTGCAGGGGTGCCCTCCCGCGCCCGCGGGTGTCCGGCCAGGGCCGGACGCCCTATTGCGGCCCCGGGGCCTGTCAGCGGTGCCCGCGCTGTGCGCCAGCACAGCGCCACGCCCAACTGTGACGCCCATTTTCAGAATGGGCAGGATCAGGCGGGAGCCGCCCGCTGGCCAGACAGGTTTCCTCCCCGGCCCAAGCGCTGCCGGGGGGGGGGTCAGACCAGCCGCGGCGGCTTCTCCGGGTTGCTGCCGGGGATCTCCGGCTGATACGGTTTGGGCGCCTCGGGCTGCGGCAGGTCGAACCGCAGACCCACGCGCGCAAGACTGGCCGCCACGGGGCTGTCCGCGTCAAAGAAGGCCACGTCCATCGCCCCCGCTTCGATACCGGAAAACGTCAGAGCCTCGCTCGCCGCCTTGGCCAGCGACGGCTGCGCCGCCTCCCGCGCGCCGATGAAGCCCAGAAGATGCCCCTGGCCTCCGCCGTCATATCGCACTCCCACCAGATAGGCGGCCACCGCCAGCCCGGACGCCGTCGCCAGCTTGGCATCCAGCGCCCGCAGCAGCGCCTCGGGCAGCCCGGCAGGCGCGGTGAATTCGCGCACATCACCCTCAAGCTGTTGTGGCACGTGGCCCAGTGTCTGGTGCAGCCAGGCCAGCGCCTCCGCCGGGATAAGGATCGACGAGGGCGCCACCTCCAGGTTCACGCCGAGGCCGATGTCCTGCCCCGCCAGCATCTGCGCCACCACCCGCCCCGACAGCGCCGCATAAGGCACTGCCTGGCCCGCAAATTGCGCCAGCCGCTCCTCGCGGTCAAAGACCAGCACGAACCGGCCCTCGGGTGTTTCGAACAGAGCGGGCGAAATCTGGGTGCCCTCGGCCTCTTCGCTCAGCATCAGGAACAGCTCGGCGTCGGCCAGCCGCTCATAAAAGCGCAGGCGCGCCGCGTCCTCGGCCGGGGCCGCCTGCATCGCCGCATGGGCCAGGTCCAGCGGGGTCTCTTCTGTCATGTCATCAGCTCCTTCACTCGGGCACGCAGAACCGGCAGCAGTTCCGCCTCGAACCAGGGGTTCTTCTTCAGCCACCCGGTATTACGCCAGGACGGGTGCGGCAAGGGAAAGACCTGCGGCGCATGATCCCGCCAGCTGCGCACCACGTCGGTCACCGGCGCCTTGACCCCGAGGTGATAGCGGTGGGCGTGACCGCCGACCAGTACCCGCAGCCCGATCGCGGGCATCTGCGCCATCACCTGATCGTGCCAGGTGCGCCCGCAGACGGCAGGCGGCGGCAGATCCGCCTTTTTCGCGGAGTAGCCGGGAAAGCAGAATGCCATCGGCACCACCGCCACCCGGTCCCGGTCATAGAATTCCGCCTCCGTCAGGCCCAGCCAGCCGCGCAGCCGGTCGCCTGAGGGATCAGTAAAGGGGCGGCCGCTTTCGTGTACCCGTGCCCCTGGCGCCTGGCCTGCAATCAGGATCCGCGCCGAAGAACGAAACCACACCACCGGCCGTGGCGCATGTGCCGTGGCGGTGGCGGCAAAACGTTCGGCACAGATCCGGCAGCCGCGAATCTGCGCCTTCAACATGTCGGCCTGCTGCTCGCGTTCAGTCATCGCCCCCTCCGCCCACGACGCCGCGTCCCGCCGCCACCGCCAATCTTCCACAAAAACTTCACCGCCCTGCCCGCAGGGCCAGAATGGTTAAGACTTTGTTGGTCAATCATGTCACAATTCGACATATTAAAGCCCAAGTCACGGCGTAGGCCGTTAATACTCTTTTGATAAGAAAGAGCCACGGGCCGTTTTGCGCGCCTGTATAACAAGAGGCGGACAGAGCCCCCCCGCGGGCCACACGGGCAGCACCGGACACAACGATGCTAGAGTTTGAAAACGTCAGCAAGTCCTTCTGGACGGGAACCCAGCGCAAGGTGATCCTTGACCGCGTGTCGTTTCGAGTCGAACCAGGAAACTCGCTGGGCGTGCTGGCCCCCAATGGCACCGGCAAGACCACACTGATCAACATGATGGCGGGGCTGGAGAAACCGGATGAGGGCGAAATTCGCCGCGGCTGCAAGATTTCCTTCCCGCTCGGCTTTATGGGCGGTGTCATCAACCGCTTGTCGGCCATGGAAAACAGCCGCTACATTGCCAAGCTTTATGGGCTGGACCCCGACTATGTCGAAGCCTATTGCCGTTGGCTGTGCGGGCTGAAAGAATACTTCGACCAGCCGATCGGCACCTATTCCTCCGGCATGCGGGCCCGGTTCAGCTTTTCGTTGATGCTGGCGCTGGATTTCGACATCTACCTGATCGACGAGGGCATGCCGAGCACCACCGATGTGGAGTTCAACCGCAAGGCGGGCGAGATCCTGCAGGAACGGCTGCAAACCACAACCATCGTCATCGTCTCGCATCAGGCCAAGACGCTGGAGAAATTCGCCCGCTCGGCGGCGGTGCTGTTGCAGGGGCAACTGCATATGTTTGACACTTTGGAAGAAGCGAAGCAGCTCTATGACTACGAAACCCAGAGCTAAGAAATTCCGCATCCGTCGCAGTAGCGGCGCACCGGTGGATGGACCTGCGGCCGAGCAGGCGCAGTCCAGCGGTGCGACCTCCGTCACGCCAGCAGCCGCGCAGGACGCGGCGCGCGCCGCCGCACAGGCCGCGCAGCCCACAAGCCAGTCTCAAGCACAGCCTGCGTCCAAAACACCAACCACCGAGACCAGCACCAACGACGCGCTGGCGGGCATGGTCAGCTCGCCCCGCGAAACAAGCATGGAAACCGACATCGACGCGATCCGCCGCGAAGGGCTGACAGGTCGGCAGCTGCGCCTCGCCCGGCGCATGGCGCAGAAGCACAACCTGTCGCCGACCTCCGATTTCGAAGCGGTCCGAATGCTGCGCGAACGCGGCATCGACCCGTTCCAGCGCGCCAACATGCTGGAGCTGGTAGTCCCACAGAACAAGGCGCAACCCGCAGGCACGCCGTCGGCACCGGGATCCGTGCAGCTGCCGCAGACGGTGCCAACGGGCAAGACCACCCTGCCCTCTACAGAGCTGAGCCCGACAGAGCGGCGCAACCGCGAAATTCAGGAAATTCAGCGCGATATCGCCCGTCGCCGCCGCCGACGCCTGACGCTTCTGCTGGCGCGGCTGGCCTTTTTCGTTTTTCTGCCAACCCTGATCGCCGGCTATTATTTCTATGCGGTGGCGACGCCGATGTATTCCTCCAAGTCGGAGTTCCTGGTGCTGAAGGCCGACAGTGCCGCGGGTGGCATGGGCGGCCTGCTGTCGGGCACCCAATTTGCCACCAGCCAGGATTCGATTGCCGTGCAAAGCTACCTGATGTCCAAGGAAGCGATGCTTCGACTGGACCGCGAGGCCGGGTTCAAGGCGCATTTCACCCAGGATTGGCTGGACCCGATCCAACGGCTGGAAAGCAACCCCACCAACGAAGAGGCCTATGACACCTACACCCGCAACGTGCGGATCGGCTATGACCCGACCGAGGGCGTGGTGCGGATGGAGGTCTCTGCAGCCGACCCGGGTGCCGCGGCAGAATTCTCGCGCAAGCTGATCTCCTACGCCCAGGAGAAGGTGAACAACCTGTCGCAACAAAAACGCGCTGACCAGATGTCCGAGGCCGAAGCCGCCCTGCAAGACGCCCAGCGCGAGCGCCGCGCCGCGCAGGAACGGCTGGTGCGTTTGCAGCAACGGGGCTCTGTTCTGGATCCCGAAGGGGTGGTTGCCTCCCTGCGCCAGCAGATCAGCACCTTTGAAATCCAGCTGGAGGAAAAGCGGCTGGAGCTGGCCGCGTTGCAGGACAACACCCGCCCGAACCGGGCCAAGGTTTCTGGTGCGGAGGCCGACATCCGGCGGCTGGAAGCGGTGATCGAGAGTCTCAACAACCGCATGGTCGACGCCTCTGCGGGCGAAAACTCGTTGGCCAACCTGCGCATCCAGATCCAGATGGCCCAGGCCGACCTCGCCACCCGGGACCTGATGCTGCAATCGGCCTTGCAGCAGGTGGAGACCACCCGGCTGGAGGCCAACCGCCAGGTCCGTTATCTGACCACCGCGGTGGAGCCGGTTCCCAGTCAGGAACCCGCCTATCCACGCAAGTTCGAGAATACCGTTTTGGCATTTCTGATCTTTTCCGGTATCTACCTGATGTGTTCGCTGACCGCTTCCATCCTGCGGGAACAGGTCTCCTCCTAACGCTATCGGGCTAACGCCATCGGGTACCCATGAAGAAAATCGACATCGCCGGCCTCACCATCGGCAATGATTGTCCGCTGACCATCATTGCCGGCCCCTGCCAACTGGAAACCGCCGATCACGCCCGGATGATCGCGGGTAAAATGAAAGAGGCCTGCGACAAGGCTGGCGCGCAATTCGTCTTCAAGGCCTCTTATGACAAGGCCAACCGCACATCGCTGTCCGGCGTGCGCGGGCTGGGCATCGACGAGGGGCTGAAGGTTCTGGACGGGCTGCGCCGCGACTTTGGCGTGCCGGTGCTGACCGATGTGCACACAGAGGCGCAATGCGCCGTGGCCGCCGAAGCCGTCGACATCCTGCAGATCCCCGCCTTCCTGTGCCGCCAGACCGACATGCTGCTGGCCGCAGGCCGCACCGGCAAAGCCGTGAACATCAAGAAGGGCCAGTTCCTGGCGCCCTGGGACATGGCCAATGTGGTTGCCAAGGTGGAAAGCACCGGCAACGACAAGATCCTGCTGACCGAGCGCGGCACCTCCTTTGGCTACAACACGCTGGTCACCGACATGCGGGGCCTGCCGCAGATGGCGCAGGGCGGCTACCCGGTGGTGATGGACGCCACCCATTCGGTTCAGCAGCCGGGCGGTCAGGGCGGCTCCTCCGGCGGGCAGCGCGAATTTGCGCCGCTGATGGCGCGGGCGGCGGTCTCGCTGGGCATCTCGGCCGTATTCATCGAAACCCATCAGGACCCTGACAACGCGCCGTCGGACGGGCCAAACATGATCTACCTCGACCAGATGCCGCAATTGATTGATTCATTGATGCGTTTTGATGCGCTGGCCAAGGCCGACCCGATCCGTATTTGAATGAGAGATTGAAAGAGTATTTTGAGATGAACAAACCCCTCTCCGAAGTAACCCCGAACACGTGGAGCTTTCTGCGTGACGCGATGATCGCCCCCACGGGTTTTCGCGAATATGACGCGCGCTGGCAGTACCCGGAGGCGATCAACCTGCCCGGCATCACCGCCCTGGGACTGGGTCTTGGCACCCAGATGCGCCGCCGCGGCATCGATCCGGTGATCGCCGTCGGCAACGACTACCGCGACTATTCGCTGTCGATCAAAAATGCGTTGATCCTCGGGCTGATGCAGGCGGGCATTCAGGTCAAGGACATCGGCCCGGCGCTGTCGCCGATGGCCTACTTCGCCCAGTTCCATCTGGATGTGCCCGCAGTTGCCATGGTCACGGCCAGCCACAACCCCAACGGCTGGACCGGCGTCAAGATGGGCTTCGAGCGCCCCCTCACGCACGGTCCCGACGAGATGGCAGAGCTGCGCGACATCGTGCTGAACGGCGAAGGCCAGTCCGTACCGGGCGGCTCGTACGAGTTCGTGGACGGCGTGAAGGAAGCCTATATCGACGATCTGGTGGGCGATTTCAAAATGTCGCGTCCGCTGAAAGTCGTCTGCGCCACCGGCAACGGCACCGCCGCCGCCTTTGCGCCGGAGATCTTTGAGCGCATCGGGGTGGAGGTGGTCGATAGCCACAACCGGCTGGACTACACCTTCCCCAACTACAACCCGAACCCCGAAGCGATGGAAATGCTGCACGACATGGCGGCCAGCGTAAAAGCCTCGGGCGCCGATCTGGCGCTTGGGTTTGACGGCGACGGCGACCGCTGCGGCGTGGTCGACGACGAGGGCGAGGAGATCTTTGCCGACAAGGTGGGCGTAATCATGGCGCGGGATCTCTCGAAGCTCTATCCGAATTCGACCTTTGTGGCGGATGTGAAATCCACCGGTCTGTTTGCCAGCGACCCCGAGCTGCAGAAGAACGGTGTGACGGCGGATTACTGGAAAACCGGCCACAGCCACATGAAACGGCGGGTGAAGGAAATTGGTGCTCTGGCAGGGTTTGAAAAATCCGGCCACTACTTCCTGGCCGAACCCGTTGGTCGCGGCTACGACTGCGGCATGCGCGTCGCCGTCGAGGTTTGCAAGATGCTGGACCGCAACCCGGATCAGTCGATGTCCGACCTGCGCAAGGCGTTGCCCAAGACCTGGGCCACCCCGACCATGTCGCCCTTTTGCGCCGACACCGAGAAATACCAGGTGCTGGAGCGGCTGGTGCAGAAACTGGTGGCCAAGCGTGACGCGGGCGAGCAGCTGGCAGGCCGCGCCATCAAGGAGGTCGTCACGGTTAACGGCGCGCGTGTGATCCTGGACAACGGTTCCTGGGGGTTGGTGCGGGCCTCGTCCAACACGCCAAACCTGGTGGTGGTCTGCGAAAGCTCCGACAGCGAGGAAGAGATGCGGGCGATCTTTGCCGACATCGACGCGGTGATCCGCACGGAACCGCAAGTCGGCGATTACGATCAGACCATCTGATCCCGCTGCACGTGAGGGATTTCGCCTGCTCCGCAGGCGATCCGCGCCCGCCTTCGGCGGGCGCTTTTCTTTTGGCGGTGACGCGATCCAAGGTCAGGTCTGCCCTTGGATGCGCCATGTCCAGTGTACGCCACCTGCGTCCGCGTCAAGGACACGTCGTGCGTCCGCCCCGGAGGCCTACGGACTTCCTTGACCCGGACCCAGGTTGAGGGATTTAGTCGCCGCCCAGAAGCTTCAACAGCTGGTCGCGGGCTTCCTGTTCGATGCGCTGCTTCAAAACATCATTGATGTCCTGTTCCGGGGTTATGTCCGTGTCCAGCTCTTCGCTCAACTTCTCACGCAGCCTGTCCTTGGCTTCCTGCTCGATCTCGTCGATCCTCGGTTGCAGCGCCTGTTCGAACTCGGGGCGGATCTTGGGATCGTCCCAGCTGCCGCGGACGCGCACCGGGATAGACAGCACCTGATCGCTACCCGCCCGTGCCAGCTGCGGTGTGAACAGGTAATCCAGATCGCGCGCGCCAAGGCCGATGCGGCCCTTGCCCTCCGCCCGGAACCGCTTGAGCAGCACCAGAAGATCCTCATTGCTCAGACTGCCGTCCGTGATCTCATAGCTGGCAGACAGCTGGTCAAACACGGTGCTGCCACCATTGCCACCCGAGCGCATCAGCTCCTCCAGATCGAAACCCGTGAAGAAGCCCTTGCCCATCTCCAGCCAGCCCTTGCCGCTGAGAGAGCGCATGATCGCTTCAACCGAAGTGCCCGATCCGAGGAACTCCAGCCCGCCCAGTGCGCCGCCGTTGAGACGCGTATAGTCTGCGGTTTCGCCCAGGGCCCGTTCCAGGCGGATGTCGTCGAATGTCAGCTTGCCGCCCACCGACAGCCCGTTTCGGTTGTTGGCAACCAACTGCCCCTGCACCTGGCCGCCAAACATCGCCGCGGGCAGGAATTTCAGCACCGCCCGGCTGCGTTCAAGGGTCAGGTTTAGCTGGCTTGCATCTAGTTTGACACTGCCAGTGTCGAGACTGTCAAAGGTCAGGTCCACCACCGCATCAGCCAGCCCCAACACCGAAGCGTCAATCGGATCCGTCGGCCAGCCGTCCGCTGCCGCCCCGCTGGCGTCGCCTGCATCCGCGCCGGTGTTGCCACCTGCCCGAGCCAGAGCAGAGACGTCCAATGCGCCGCCCTGTAGCTGGGCCGTGATGCTGGGGCGGTCTGCAAACGTCACATCGGCGGCGCCGGTCAGCCGGTTGTCCCCCATCGCCACCGCCAGATCACGCAGCGAGAGCCGCCCGTCGGCGGTGTAGGTTGCATCCGCAGCCAGGACCGCCCCTTGCGCCAGTGACGGCGGCAATTCCACCCCCAGTGCCGCGGCCGCCTGGGCGGCATTGTCGGCGGCAACGGTCAGGCGGCCGTCGGCCTCGCCGCGCAGCCCCGCGTGGCCATCAAACCGCGCCTTGCCCTCTGCCACGGCCACTGTCGCCCCGACCGAGGCTACGGCGCCGGACAGGAACGCGCCAAAGGTGCCGATCTCGGCCTCCAGTGCAACCGGCTCGCCCGCCGGGCGCAGGGTGGCTTGCACGGAGGCCGGACCCGTCGGATCTGGCCAGCGCAGCGCGAGGTCGGCATTGGCGAACTCGACCACCGGCTTCCCATGCGCGGCGTAGCGCAGCGAGGCGCCGGTCAGCTCCACCGCCTCGATGCGAAGCGGCAGGCTGGCCGACGTGTCGGCCCCATCGGAGGTGGCAGGAGGCGGGGTGTCTCCGCGCCCAAAATCCCAATTGCCGGTACCATCCGCGCGGGTGGCGAGGTTCAGATGCGGCAGGATCGCCGACACTTCGGTCACGCGGACGTCGCCCTGCAACAGCGCCGCGGCATCGACGCCGATGGTCAGCCGCTCAGCCCGCAACAGCGGTTCTGGCCCGGCCCAATCGGCGTTGGACAGGGTCACCGCATCCGCCTTGACCCCAAGCACAGGCCAGAAGCTGAGCCGCACCGGGCCACCAAAATCCAGCTTGCGACCGGACTGGCTCTCCAGCTGGTCCGCTGCCAGTCGGGCGATCTTCTCTCCCGGCAACAGCAAAAGCAGCCCCGCCAGCAGCGCCACGGTCAGCACCAGTGCCGACACAACCCGAATTATCAGCTTCATCCGCCCACTCCTCCTGCCCGGCCCGCCGCGTTCCGGGGGCTTTTCGCCAGATTACCCGGTGGGCGCGGCGGTGCAATGACAGAAGGTGGCAGGGCGGCCCGCCTACCGGATGAGGCCGAACTGCTTGGTCATTCTTCCGGCGCTTCGCGCAGATAGGCCAGAAGATCGCGGTTGCGGCAAAAATCCGGCGCCGCGTCGGCCGGATCTGCAGCACGGTCAGGGATCGACGCGGCCGAGAGCCATGTCTCGCAGCCCCTGATATTGCCGCAGCGGCGGCAGCGCAGAACGGCTTCGGCGATTTCCTCGAACTGGAACGCGCCCGAGACCGCCTGTTCCTCCAGGTCCAACCCCACTGCACAGGCCATCCGGTCGAACAGCTCTGCATGGTGTTTCAGCGTGTCGTGGGTGGTCATGTCGCAATCCCCGAAATCATCTATTTCGGGTGCAGCATAGTGCGGGCATGTTGCTGCGACCTTGATTCAGGTCAAGGGTGGAGCGGAGCCAGCCCGCGGGGCAAGGCTGCTCCCGCAGCGCTAGCCCAGCTGCGTCAGATATGCGCGCACCGCATCCTGCACCCGGCGAAACCGGTCACCGCCCAGTTTCTTGCCGCCATACCATCGGGTGACGATAATGACGTGATCGTTCAGTTGCTCCCGCTCCATCATGCGCAGGATCACCATGCCCGCGCCACTTTCGCCGTCGTCAGATTTGAGCGCGCCGGTTGGCAGCATCGCCGCCCAGGTATTGTGGGTGGCCTTGGCATAGGCGCGGTCGGCTTTCAGCGCTGCCAAAATAGCGTCGATTTCCGCGCGCGAACTCACCTTGGCGCCGCTCACCGCATAGCGGGATCCGCGATCACTCAGCACCACGCCCAGCCGGGTTACGGTCGGCGCGTCTGCATCCTTTGCCGTCATTCTCAGTTCAGCCCGTGGCGCTGGATGGTGGCTTGGACCACCTGCACCCGGTCCGGGTTTGGCGGATGGGTTCCCAGAAACCGGTCGCCCGGATCCGGCAATCGGCTGAAGAACCGCACCCCAACGCTGGGGCGGTAGCCCGCGGCATGGGTGATCAGCGTGCCCAGCTCATCCGCCTCAAGCTCGTAATCCTTCGAATAGGTCCGCGCCCCGACAAAGCCGCCGAGATCCCGCGCGGTCGCAACAGCCGCATCGCCGCCGCCTACCAGCGTGGTCAGCAAGCCCGCGCCGGCGCCGACCAGCACCGAGGTCTGCGCCTGTCGTGTGAGGTGCCCGCGAATATGGTGAGCCGCCTCATGCGACATGACAAAGGCCAGCTCATCCTCATTGGCCAGTTCGGTCAGCATCCGCCGGGTAAAGGTGATCAGCGGTCGCCCGTTGCGATCCTGGCTTTGATAGGCATTGGCTGGCGCGTTCGGGTTCGGATCAATGCGGATCAGGAAATCGCAGTTCATCCCCTGGGTGCGCTGGCGGCATTCCCTTTCGGCCACGGGCTCTACCCGACGGGTGACCGTGGCAAAAGCGGCCTGCGCCTGCGCGGCGCTCATGCCGTCGGCGCGCGACGGCTGGGCCGCGGGTTGTGGCACGGGTTGCCTTACCGGGCCCGGGCCGGTGGACAGGGTGCAGGCGCTGACCGACACGGCCAGCAGGCTTGACAACAGGCAGGGAAACAGGCGCATTTCGGCTCCTCCAGCGGTTCGCGCCACCCTATCGCAGCTGCCGCGCGCACCGCAATCGCCGGGCGGCAAAAGTTCGCCGAACGGGCCGGGTGATCCGCTGTGATGTGAAGGCCTTGCCAGATTGGGGGCCGTAGGGCAGGCTCGGGGCATGTTTACTATCGAGCATGAATTCGACTCCACCGTCATTACGCTGGTCGACGAGAACAACATCCCCTTGGCCGAGGATGTGACGATCAATTCCTTTTCCGAATGCGTCACCGTCGAACAGTATGATCCGCGCACCGACAGCGTGCAAAAGATCACCTTGTCGCACGTCCAAGTGCGCGATCTGGCGGCAGCGCTGGATCTGCCCGAAGGCGTATACCGCCTGGTGCCGGACGACGACTGACCAAGGCCTGGCCTCTCAGACCCGTGGACCGGTGTAGACGAACAGCTTGTCCCGCGCTGCGGCGCCGCGGCGCAGCTCCAGATTGGACGGCGCCGTGCCCATGGCCAGCGCCAGCAAACCGCGGATGGCCTCGGTGGCTTTGCCATCTTCGGGCGGTACCGTGACCATGACCCGCAGCCCGCCATCCGCCTGTGCGACGATACCGTTGCGCCCGGCCCGCGGCGTGGCTCGCACCGCGATCTGCTGCCCCGGAACGCACAGCCGGGCCAGGTCCGGCAGATCTCTCTTCTTTGGTTTTCCCATGGCGCGCAACATGCCCCGTGCAACCGCCAAACGCCATAGACATCGCCATCGCAGCCCGTCTATCACCGACGCAGTGCCCCAGCCTTGCCGCGATGCAAGCTGCTGCCCATTGGCAGGCACTCCCGGCCCGCAAGGTCACTTGCCCCTTGAAAATTCCCCACGGCCTGCCGAAATAGACGGCAAGTAATGTAAAAAGGCTTCACATATGTCTGATTTTTCCGCTCCCGCTGCCCGCAACGACGCCGCGCTGGAGTTTCTGCTGACCCGCCGCTCGCGCCCGGCCAAGACCCTGGTGGCCCCGGCCCCTACCCGCGCGCAGCTGCTACCGCTCCTGACCGCCGCCGCCCGCACCCCCGATCACGGCAAGCTGGAGCCGTGGCGCTTCATCGTGGTGGAGCGCCCGGCCATGGCTCGGCTCGCAGCCCTGACAGAGGAAGCAGGCGCACGTCTTGGCAAAAGCCCCGAGGATATCGCCAAGGGGCGCAGTCAGTTCGATCTCGGGCAGCTGGCAGTGGTGGTGGTAGAGGTCCAGACCCCCAGCCCCAAGATCCCCGCGATCGAGCAGAGCTACTCTGCCGGGGCGGTCTGCCTGGCGTTGCTGAACGCGGCGCTGGCTTCAGGCTGGGGCGCCAATTGGCTCAGCGGCTGGGCCAGCCATGACGCGCAATTCTGCGCCGCGGCCTTCGGACTTGAGGCCCATGAACGCGTGGCAGGAATCATCCACATCGCCAGCGAAAGCACCGCCCCGCCAGAACGCCCGCGTCCGGACGTTAAGGCCAAGACAAGCTGGATCAGCGCATGATTTTCGATGCTTTCTTCAAGACGCTCGGCCAGTCCGGCGATCCCCGCTTTCGCCGGGTGCTGTTTATCGGCCTGGGGTTGACCCTTGCCTTGCTGATCGCCGCCTACGCCGGATTTGTGGTTCTGATCCAATGGCTTGTCGGTCCGGAGGCCAGCCTGCCGCTGATCGGCGAGGTGACCTGGCTGGATGACCTGTTGTCTGTCGGCTCGCTATTTGTGATGCTGCTGTTGTCGGTTTTTCTGATGGTGCCGGTGGCCTCTGCGATCACCTCGCTGTTTCTCGAAGAAGTGGCCCAAGCGGTAGAGGACAAGCATTACCCCGCCCTGCCCCCGGCGGCCAAGGTACCGTTCTGGGACGGGGTCAAGGACACTGTGAGCTTCCTCGGACTGCTGGTGGCCGCCAACCTTCTGGCGGTGGTGCTGTACCTGCTGTTTCCGCCCGCGATGCTGTTCATCTTCTGGGGGCTGAACGGTTTCTTGCTGGGGCGGGAGTATTTCACACTCGCCGCGGCCCGCCGCATCGGTACGGCCGAGGCCAAGAAGCTGCGCCGCAGGCATGCCGGCACCATCTGGGTGGCAGGAACGCTGATGGCGATGCCACTGTCGGTGCCGCTCGTGAACCTGGTGATTCCGATCCTGGGGGCTGCCACCTTCACCCATCTCTACCACGCGCTGTCGCGCCGATGAGCCGCCACCGCGCCGCGCGTCAGCGCGGCGCCACGCCCAACGGGCGCGCGGGCATGGCAATGCCCGCCGCCGGGCGGGAGCCTGCCGCGGCCGCAGACCATTTGCGCCGCCGCCGTGTCACTGCCGGGTCACCGCAGCGACCACCCAACTCTGCCGATTATTGTCCGCCGTCCGAGACAGGCGGCATCATGCCCATCCAGTCGAAATCACGCACCGAAATCACGCCAGACAGCACGATGCCGCAGGTCACCGCCCAGATCAGCGCCGCCACTCCGGTGGTGATCCAGGCCTTCTGTTTCAGATAGTGTTTCTCCGGCGCGCCGGCATGGGTGCCGCGCAGCACCGCGCCCTTGTCGCCCTGGGTTTCCAGCCGGATCGGGATCACCACCAGAAAGGTCATGAACCAGATCACCGCATAAAGCACGATCGCTGACGTAATACCCATATCTCCGGCCTCCGGTAATTGCCCGCCCCATGTCGGGGCAGGACGCTCATAGCCTCAAACCTGTTCGAGTTCCACCAGGCAGCCGTTGAAATCCTTGGGATGAAGGAACAGCACCGGCTTACCATGGGCGCCGATCTTCGGCTCGCCCGATCCCAGCACCCGGGCGCCCTCGGCCTTCAGGTGATCGCGCGCGGCCAGAATGTCCTCCACCTCATAGCAGATGTGGTGAATGCCGCCCGCCGGGTTCTTTTCCAGAAATCCGTTGATCGGCGAGGCCTCCCCCAGCGGATAAAGCAGTTCGATCTTGGTGTTGGGCAGTTCGATGAACACCACGGTCACCCCGTGGTCGGGTTCATCCTGCGGCGCACCAACCTTGGCCCCAAGGGTACTTCGGTACTGGGCGGATGCGGCCTCCAGGTCGGGGACGGCAATGGCTACGTGGTTCAAACGGCCAATCATCAGGTCTGCGCTCCTCTCGCAAGTTCTCTCTTCTGTCCCGGTTATGGAACCATCGCTGCGCCGCGGCAAGTGCGCCATTGCGCACGCCCGGCAGTCACAGACGCGACCGCACGCGCCGTTAACCGGGTGTTAGCCTAGAGTTTCTAGCGTCATGGCATATCCCGCAAGGAGGATAAGTTATGGACGATTCGGAACTGTTTGCAGCCGCTCAACGTATGCCCACTTCACGCCGCCCGCTTTTGGGCCTGACCATATTGGTTGTCGAGGACAGCCGCTTTGCCTGCGAGGCCATGCGCCTTCTGTGCCTGCGCAGCGGTGCCCGCATCCGCCGCGCCGATTGCCTGAAATCGGCGCGACGCCATTTGCAGGTCTACCGCCCTTCGGTGCTGATCGCCGATGTCGGCCTGCCGGACGGCTGCGGATTAGACCTGATCCGGGAACTGACAGCTGCCAGCGCACGGCCCAGCGTGATCCTTGCCACCTCCGGTGATCCGGCGATGGAACAATCCGCCATCGAGGCCGGCGCCGCCGGTTTCCTGGAAAAGCCGATCACCTCGCTGGCCGCTTTCCAGCAAAAGATCCTCTCCGCCCTGCCCGCAAGCGAGCAAAGCCCTGGCCCGCGCAGCCTGACCGATGAGACGGTGGAGCCTGACCTCCTCGCCTTTCGTGATGACATGGCCCATGCGGCTGATGTGCTAAGCATGGGGCAGGAAGAGAAGACCCTGGCGTATGTGGCCCAGTTCCTGGGCGGTGTCGCCCGCAGTGCCGGAGATCGCGCCCTTGCCGACGCGGCCGAACAACTGGCCGAAGCGCGCAGGACGGGCAAGCCGCTGACCCGGAACACGGCGATCGTGGCTGGACTGGTACAAGAGCGCCTGGATCGCAGGGCAGCAATCTGACATGGGCGAGGTGGTCCTGATTGCCCTGACGACATTGGTGATCGTGCTATACGGCCAGACCCGGCTGGAAGCGCGCACCATCCGTCGCAACCGCAGCGCCGCGTCGGATCAGCCGCTGATCCTGCATCCGACCAGATACTGACAGGGCATCTACTGACAGGGCCTTTTCACGGCCACCACCGGCCAGCCATCGCAAGGGCGACCGCATCCCCCTTCCCGCCCAAGGCGTCGACCGGCCATGGACGGCCCGCTGTCCGCGAAATGGTGCAGCCGCAGCAGGCGCCCCCCGTGATGGCGCTCCGTCGTGGACTGGCAGACCAGCCCGCCCGCGCCCGTGCCGTCAAAGCAGCAACCCCGGATCCGCGCCCATCTCCAGCCCCGGAAAGACAACCGTTTCCAGATCATGCCGCGTGGCGCCAGCAGCGCCGTGCAGCAGCCACGCCAGATGGCTGCGCACGTCTGCGGTCGGCATCAAGTCGCGGCGGTCGTAAAGATCCGCTTCTGCCAATCCCGGCCAATGCCCCAGCACCCGCCCGCCGCGCAGCGCACCGCCGGCCAGCAGCATCGCACCGCCCGTGCCGTGATCCGTACCGCCGGTGCCATTCTCGCGCGCAGTTCGGCCGAATTCAGTGACGGCAACCACCGCGGTCTTCTGCCACACCGGAGCCCCGACCCCGTCTCGCAGCGTCAGGACCGTGTCGGACAGCCGCCCCAGCGCCGCCTTCAGGCCCGCAGCCTGGCGGAAATGCGTATCCCATCCATTGATCGAAAAAGCCGCAATCCGGGCATCGCCGCGCAGCTGTTGCGCCGCGTAATCTGCCACCTGCATATGAGCCTTGCCGCGTGGCGCTTGCATCATCGTCATCATCGATGTGTCGTCGCCAGCCGCATCCGCCTCTGCCGCGCCATCGGGGGCGTCCGCAGGGCCAAGTGAAAGATCGCCGCGGGTCAGCTCCAGTGCCTCGTTCAGCGCGGTGTGAAACAGCGGGTCGTCTTCCATCAGCAGCCCGGCCAGCCGTTCGGCTTGCGGGCTCATGACCAAGCCGGCGCCCGGCGCCCATTGCGACACCGGCGCGGCGCCCTCCAGCATCAGCATCCGCTCGTGTCCGATGGCAAAGGCAGTGCGCGCCTCGACGTCCGGCATTTGTTGCAGCATCCGGTTCAGCCAGCCGCCCTCCGCCCCGCCCGGCGCGGCCGTGCCCGCCTCCAGCAGATCCTGACCGTCGAAATGGCTGCGTCGGTCACGATAGGGGGTGGAGACCGCCTGGACAAAGCCCAGTTCGCCGCGTTGCCACAGCGGCAGCAAGGGCGCAAGGCCGGGATGCAGCGCGTAGAACCCGTCCAGATCGGCGGCCCCTGAGGCCGGTCCGCGCGACAGGGTTGTGCGCAGATCGGCCAGGTTGCGGTCGCCATAGGGCTGCACCACGTCCAGCGCGTCCATGCCACCACGAAGAATGATGACCACCAGCCGCGTCTCCCAAGGGGCGGCGGCCAAGCTGACCGGCGTCAGCAACGGGCTGGCGGCCAGCGAGCAGCCAAGGGCGGCGGACCGGGTCAGCAGGGAACGGCGCGACATCTGCATCGAAATCTCCTCGTATCAACGACGCTGAAAGGCCGGGGACGACAGCACCAGCCCTATCGCCTCCGCCCGCGTTTCGGCGGCAGCTGCCGCAAACTGCACCCGCGCATCCGCGTAGCGCCCCAGAGAGGTCGCGGCGAAGTTGCGTGGATCCGGCAACGCCTCGGTCAGCCGCCGCGGCGCCGCCATCGCCCAGCGCAGGCGTGCTGCCAGCGCCGCCGGAGTGATCCAGGCGGCGTCTTCCTCGGGCCAGCCGTCGGGCCCGTTGGAAAAGCCCCAGCGCTGTCCCATTGGCGTCAGCGGCGCCAGCAACACGCGGCGCTGCTGTCCCGGCCGCAATCCGGTAATCTGTACCGCCTCCAGCCCGAGCGCGCGGCAGGCAGAGGCGACGAAATCGAACGGCGGCTTTACGTTGGCCAGCTGCGGCGCCCAGGCCGCGGGATGTTCCAGCAGCGCCTGGTAGACGGCGGCCAGATCGCCATCCGTGGCCTGATAACGGGCGGCGAGATGGCTCACCAGATCCGGGTCTGGCGTATCGGTGGTGAAATGCACCGCCAGTTTCCAACCGATGTGCCGGGCAGTGGCCGGATGGCGCGCCAGATCGCGGAGCGCGTCCACCACCTGCTCCAGCCGCGCCCGACCGCCGCCGTAGGTCTGACCCAGAACCGTTTCGGGGCCGGGCTCGGCCATACGGGGGCGGAACACGAACCGATTGTCACGGGTGAGGCCAAGGCCGGTAAACAGCTCCGCCAACTGGCGCACATCCGCCTGACCATAGGGGCCGTCAACCCCGAGCGTGTGCAGTTCCAAAACCTCGCGTGCGAGGTTCTCGTTCAGGCCACCGCCGCGTTTGCGCTTCTGCGCGGCCGGGCTGCCCGGCCCGGTTGAGCGGTTCTGATCCAGATACTGCAGCATCAAGGGGCTTGTGACAGCTGCGATCAGCATGTCCTCGAACCGGCCCGCCAGATGTGGCCGGATCACGCTTTCGGCATAGGGCGCCGCCAGCATTCGCGTGGCGGGTGATTTGCCCTGCGCCGTGAAATGATCCGCCCAGAACAGTGCCAGCCGCTCGCGCAGACCGTCACGGGTATGCACCTGCCGCAGCAACCGCTGGCAGTGCCAATGCAACCGGTCTTGCGCATTCTGACGCCGCAGCGCCTTGAACGCCTGTTCGGCCTGTGCCTGCGCGGTCTTGTCCTCGACCCGGCGTCGCTGTCGGTTCAGCCTGCGATACTCCGGCACGCTCGCCGCCGCCTCTTGCAAGCCGCTGATCGGAAAACGTGCGGCCATTTCATCTGGCCCCTGCAGCCGCGTCAGCATCTCCGCAACCGAGCCCGCGGCCGCCACCCTTGGCGACAGCCCACAGCCAAAGCGGATCGCGGCCAGATCGCTGTCAAACTGCATGTCTTCGAAACTCCCCGGCGGAACTGATCTGCGGCAAGACTAGCCGATTGCAAGCTGGCTTTCACAGACCCATTGTCTGTTACACGCAGGCTTCCGCCGGTTCCGTCGCCCAAGCTGTAAAAAAACGCCCGCCACAGGCCATCATGGCGCGAGATGTAAAAAGGCCCGGAACATTGTCCGGGCCTTTGGGGTCTCGCTGTTGCTGGCGCTTACTGCTCCTGCGGGATCACGCGCAGGCCCAGCTCCATCAGCTGATCGCTTTGCGGCTCCGACGGGGCCGACATCATCAGATCTTCGGCGCGCTGGTTCATCGGGAACATGATGACCTCGCGGATGTTGGCCTCATCCGCCAGGAGCATCACCATGCGGTCAATGCCGGCCGCGCAGCCACCGTGCGGCGGTGCGCCGTACTGGAAGGCGTTGACCATGCCGCCAAAGCGCTTCTCGACCTCTTCCTTGCCGTAGCCTGCGATTTCAAAGGCCTTGAACATGATTTCCGGCTTGTGGTTCCGGATCGCGCCCGAGACCAGCTCATAGCCATTGCAGGCCAGGTCATACTGGTAGCCCTTGACCGACAGCGGGTCGGACAGCAGCGCGTCCATGCCGCCCTGCGGCATCGAGAAGGGGTTGTGCTCGAAATCGATCTTGCCGGTTTCCTCATCCTGTTCGTAGATCGGGAAATCCACGATCCAGGCAAAGGCAAAGCGGTCCTTGTCGATCAGGCCCAGTTCCTCGCCGATGACGGTGCGCGCCTTGCCTGCCACGCCTTCGAACGCCTTGGGCTTGCCGCCAAGGAAGAAGGCCGCGTCGCCGACGCCGAGGCCCAGCTGCTGGCGGATCGCCTCGGTGCGCTCTGGCCCGATGTTCTTGGCCAGCGGGCCTGCGGCCTCCAGCCCCTCGCCCTGGTCGCGCCAGAAGATATAGCCCATGCCCGGCAGGCCTTCGGCTTGGGCGAACTTGTTCATCCGGTCGCAGAACTTGCGGCTGCCGCCGGTGGGGGCCGGGATGGCACGGATTTCGGTGCCGTCTTGTTCCAGCAGCTTGGCAAAGATCGCAAAGCCCGAGCCGCGGAAATGCTCGGAGCAGTCCTGCATCTTGATCGGGTTGCGCAGGTCCGGCTTGTCGGTGCCGTACCATTTGGCGGCGTCCTTGTAGGAGATCTGCGGCCATTCATGCGCCGGATCGACCTTGCGGCCCTGCCCGAACTCCTCGAACACGCCCGCCATCACGGGGGCGATGGTGTCGAACACGTCCTGCTGGGTGACAAAGGACATTTCCATGTCGAGCTGGTAGAAGTCGGCGGGCGACCGGTCGGCCCGCGGATCCTCGTCGCGGAAGCAGGGCGCGATCTGGAAGTACTTGTCAAAGCCCGAGACCATCATCAGCTGCTTGAACTGCTGCGGCGCCTGCGGCAGCGCGTAGAACTTGCCGGGATGCAGACGCGACGGCACCAGGAAGTCGCGCGCGCCCTCGGGGCTGGAGGCGGTGATGATCGGGGTCTGGTATTCGTTGAAACCCAGATCCCACATCCGTTTGCGGATCGACTGGATCATGTTCGACCGCAGCACCATGTTCTTCTGCATCTTCTCGCGGCGCAGATCCAGGTAACGGTAGCGCAGGCGGGTTTCTTCCGGGTACTCCTGCTCGCCGAACACCATCAGCGGCAGCTCTTCGGATTTGCCCAGCACCTCGATGTCGCGGATAAAGACCTCGATCTCGCCGGTGGAGATTTTGGGGTTTACCAGGCTCTCGTCGCGGGCCTTCACTTCTCCGTCGATGCGGATGCACCACTCGGAGCGGACTTTCTCGATCTCGGCGAACACGGGGCTGTCCGGATCGGCCATCACCTGGGTCACACCATAGTGGTCGCGCAAGTCGATGAACAAAAGGCCGCCATGGTCGCGGACGCGATGGACCCAGCCCGACAGGCGGACGGTATCACCGACGTTTGATTTGTTCAGTTCGGCGCAGGTGTGGCTGCGGAATGCGTGCATGGGCTGACCTTTCGTGTCTCGGGTCGTCTCTCGGGGCGTCTGTCCGGGTGGACCATCATTCGGGAAATGCGCCTCAGCGGCGCTTAAATTCGTCCGGGCTGGTACACTAGGTTGCGGCTCGCTTGTCAAGCAAACTGGCCGCTTTCAGTGGCGCCAGCCCGCCGTTTTTGCCGCTTGGCGCTTCACCGGGGCGGCTCCCGTCCCCTGCCCGCCCCGCCGCTGGCGCGGCACCGCGGCAGGCGTTGGGCCTGGCGCCCTGCCCCTGGCAGGGCGCGCGTCGCGTTCTGGCGCCACCGCAGCGCGCGCCTGGCGCGCGCTGCCGGGCCCAAGGGCCAGGGGCGACTGGCGCCAGCCAGGGGCCGCGCAGCCGCGGGAGCGCAGCCGGTGTTACACTGCCCCCTGGACCAGCTGGGCCGGGATCAGGCCACGCAGGGAATTGCCCATGTGAACTGCCTGCGCCGACTGAAGGTCAGCCAGCGTCAGCACCGCCTCGCGGCATCGGCCGGTGTCCAGAAGATGCTGGCGCAGCACGCCTGGCAGCAAGCCGCAAGCCAGCTGCGGCGTGCGCATCTGGCCGTCCGCGCCGGTGATAAAGAGATTGGTGATGGTGCCCTCACAGAGCTCCTGGCGGTGGTTCAGAAACAGCAGTTCGTCCACGCCACCGGGCAGGTCTGCGCGGGCGCGGTCATACAGGGCGCGGCGGGTTGTCTTATGGCGCAGCCAGAAATCCTCCGCATCCAGCAGCGCGTCGGCAAGACCCAGCCGCCACACCGTCGGCCGCGCCCCCAAAGGTGTAGTCGCCAGGTCCAGCTGCCCTGCGGCATCCAGTGTCAGCCTGCAACGCAGAGGGGCCTCCCCCGGCACCGCGGACGCCATCGCCTGCGCATGCCGCGCATCGTATGCGATGCCGAAGGCCCGCGCACTGCGCGCCATCCGGTCCAGATGCAGGGCCAGGTGGTGCGCCCCCTCGCCCGGATACCAGCCGAATGTTTCGATCAGGCGGAAAGCGGGATCGTTCCGGATGGTGTCACGCGGGCAAACCGGGCTTTCCATAGGGCTTCCTCATATTCAGACTCTGCCGTGCTGTCCCAGACAACGCCGCCGCCCACGTTCAGCCTGGCGCGCCCCCCCTCCAACATCAGCGTGCGGATTGCCACGTTGAATTCTGACGCACCGTCCGGAGCCGCCCAGCCGATGCTGCCGCAATAGATGTCGCGCGGCCAGGGTTCCAGATCGCTGAGGATCTCCATCGACCGGATCTTGGGTGCGCCGGTGATCGATCCGCAGGGAAACAGCGCTGCAAAAATTTCCGCCAACCCCGCGTCGGGTCGCAGCCTTGCCCGCACAGTCGAGACCATCTGATGCACCGTGGCGTAACTTTCCACTGCAAACAGCTCCGGCACCTGCACTGAACCGGTCTGGGCCACGCGGCTGATGTCATTGCGCAGCAAATCCACGATCATCAAGTTTTCGGCGCGGTTCTTTTCGTCTTGGCGCAGGAAATCCCGGCGGCGTGCGTCCTCAACCGGATCGGCGCTGCGCGGCTGGGTGCCTTTCATCGGGCGGGTCTCGATCATGCCCGCCGCATCGGTGCGAAAGAACAGCTCCGGCGAGCGCGACAAGAGGTCCGGCAGGCCATCCTGCTGCACAAGCACCCCGTGCCCCACCGCCTGTTTTGCTTGCAACACGGCATAGAGCTCCTCAGCGGTTCCATAGGCCTCGGCATCAATCGGGAAGGTCAGGTTGGCCTGATAGATGTCGCCCTTGCCGATGTTGCGGTTTACTTGTTGAAACGCCTCAGAGTAGCACTCATAGTTCCAGCGCGGTGTGATTGCCTCCAATCCCGCTTTTCCCGACCGAGAGGCCGGGCCGTGCCCGGCTCTCCCTGGGCGCTCCGCCCCCACCCAGGCACAGGTGCTTCCCTTAGCGACATGGGCATGCGGCGCCTCATACACTCCGAAACACATCAATGGCAGCCGACGCCGCGCAGGCATCCGCGCCGCCAGCTTTGGCTCCAGCGCGTAGCCCAGCTCATAACTGGCATAACCCGCCAGCCAATGCCCGGCCGCTCGCGCGGCATCCAAAGCGGCCAGCGCGGCAGGCACGTCCGCAGGCCCGTCCGCGCGGATCAGGCGCAGCGGCTGGTCGAAACAGGTACCACCCCCAATCGGGCCGCGATCAAAACGAATCCGCACCGGAATTCACTCCCCGAGTTGCTGGCCCCCACATATAGGCGTTCGCTATGCGAACAAAGGGGGTGGATGCGGCATTTTCCTATCCGTTTCCGATCCCCCTTGAACCTTTCGGCGCGGTGCCTATAACGCAGGACAATTTGGGCGCATCCCCGGCGCCTGTGAATCAACGCCTTCTCGCGCGAAAACCAAAGGAAGCCTGCCATGCCCAAGAGAACGGACATCCAGTCGATCATGATCATCGGAGCCGGTCCGATCGTCATCGGGCAGGCTTGCGAGTTTGACTACTCCGGCGCCCAGGCCTGCAAGGCGCTGCGCGAAGAGGGCTACCGGGTCATCCTGGTCAACTCCAACCCGGCCACCATCATGACCGACCCCGGTCTGGCCGACGCCACCTATATTGAGCCGATCACGCCCGAGGTGGTCGCCAAGATCATCGAAAAGGAACGCCCCGACGCGCTGCTGCCCACCATGGGCGGGCAGACTGGCCTCAACACCTCCTTGGCGCTGGAGGAGATGGGCGTGCTGGAGAAATTCGGCGTTGAGATGATCGGCGCCAAGCGCGACGCCATCGAGATGGCCGAAGACCGCAAGCTGTTCCGCGAGGCAATGGACCGCCTGGGCATCGAGAACCCCAAGGCCACCATTGTCACCGCCCCCAAGCGCGAAAACGGCTCTGCCGATCTGGACGAAGGCGTGCGCATCGCCCTGGAGGCGTTGGACGAGATCGGCCTGCCCGCAATTATCCGCCCAGCCTTTACCCTGGGCGGCACCGGCGGCGGCGTGGCCTATAACCGCGACGATTACATCCACTTCTGCCGCTCCGGCATGGATGCGTCGCCGGTGAACCAGATCCTGGTGGATGAATCCCTGCTGGGCTGGAAAGAATATGAAATGGAGGTCGTCCGCGACAAGGCGGACAACGCGATCATCGTCTGCTCGATCGAAAACGTCGACCCGATGGGCGTGCACACTGGCGATTCCATCACCGTGGCGCCGGCGCTGACGCTGACCGACAAAGAATACCAGATCATGCGCACGCACTCGATCAACGTGCTGCGCGAAATCGGCGTGGAGACCGGCGGCTCCAACGTGCAATGGGCGGTGAACCCCGCCGACGGCCGCATGGTGGTGATCGAAATGAACCCTCGGGTGTCGCGGTCGTCTGCTCTGGCGTCCAAGGCCACCGGCTTCCCGATTGCCAAGATCGCCGCGAAACTGGCGGTTGGCTACACGCTGGACGAGCTGGACAACGACATCACCAAGGTGACCCCGGCGTCATTCGAGCCGACCATCGATTATGTCGTCACCAAAATCCCGAAGTTCGCGTTTGAGAAGTTCCCCGGCTCCGAACCCTACCTGACCACCGCGATGAAATCGGTGGGTGAGGCAATGGCGATCGGCCGCACCATCCACGAATCCCTGCAAAAGGCGCTGGCCTCGATGGAATCGGGCCTCACTGGCCTTGACGAAGTGGAAATCGAAGGCGTTGGCGTCGGCACCTGGGAGCCCGCGGGCGACAAGGCCGCCGTCATCAAGGCCATCGGCAAGCAGACCCCGGACCGGATGCGCACCATCGCCCAGGCGATGCGCCACGGCCTGTCCGACGATGACATCCACGCAGTCACCAAATTCGACCCCTGGTTCCTGGCCCGCATCCGCGAGATCGTCGAGGCCGAGGCTGATGTCCGCGCAAACGGCCTGCCGACTGATGAGGCCGGCCTGCGCGCGCTCAAAATGCTGGGCTTCACCGATGCCCGTCTGGCAAATCTGACCGGCGGCAAAGAGGTCGAGGTGCGCAAGGCGCGCCGCGACGTTGGCGTCAACGCCGTGTTCAAGCGCATCGACACCTGCGCCGCGGAATTCGAGGCTCAGACCCCCTACATGTACTCCACCTACGAGGCGCCGGCCTTTGGCGACGTGGAATGCGAAGCCCGCCCGTCGGACAAGAAGAAGGTCGTCATCCTCGGCGGAGGCCCCAACCGGATCGGCCAGGGGATCGAGTTCGACTACTGCTGCTGCCACGCCTGCTTTGCGCTGACCGATGCGGGCTATGAGACCATCATGATCAACTGCAACCCGGAAACGGTGTCGACCGATTATGACACGTCGGACCGGCTGTATTTCGAACCCCTGACGTTCGAACATGTGATGGAGATCCTGCGGGTTGAGCAGGACAACGGCACCCTGCACGGCGTCATCGTGCAGTTTGGCGGCCAGACCCCGCTGAAACTGGCGAACGCGCTGGAGGAAGAGGGCATTCCGATCCTGGGCACCTCGCCCGACGCCATCGACCTGGCCGAAGACCGCGAGCGCTTCCAGGCGTTGGTCAACAAGCTGGGCCTCAAGCAGCCGAAGAACGGCATTGCCTCGACCGACGAGCAAGCGCTGGAAATCGCAGGAGAAATCGGCTTCCCGCTGGTGATCCGCCCCTCCTACGTGCTGGGCGGCCGGGCGATGGAGATTGTCCGCGACATGGACCATCTCAAGCGCTACATCAACGAGGCGGTGGTGGTGTCGGGCGACAGCCCGGTGCTGCTCGACAGCTATCTGGCCGGCGCGGTGGAGCTGGACGTGGACGCGCTGTGCGACGGCAAGGACGTGCATGTCACCGGCATCATGCAGCACATCGAAGAGGCTGGCGTGCACTCGGGCGACAGCGCCTGTTCTCTGCCGCCCTACTCGCTCAGCAAAGAGATGATAGAGCAGGTCAAGGTCCAGACCAACGCGCTGGCGCTTGCGCTGAACGTGGTCGGCCTGATGAACGTGCAGTTCGCGATCAAGGCCAATGAGGCCGGGGAAGAAGAGATCTTCCTGATCGAGGTCAACCCGCGTGCCTCGCGCACCGTGCCGTTTGTCGCCAAGGCGACCGACAGCGCTATTGCCTCCATCGCCGCCCGCGTGATGGCCGGCGAGCCGCTGTCGAATTTTCCGATGCGCGCGCCCTATGAACCGGATGCAGGCTATGACGTGAACACGCCAATGGCCGACCCGATGACCCTGGCCGACCCGGACATGCCCTGGTTCTCCGTCAAAGAGGCGGTGCTGCCCTTTGCCCGCTTCCCCGGCGTTGACACCATCCTGGGCCCGGAAATGCGCTCCACCGGCGAAGTCATGGGCTGGGACCGCTCCTTTGCCCGCGCCTTCCTCAAGGCGCAGATGGGCGCGGGCATGGTGCTGCCCGCCTCCGGCCGGGCGTTCATCTCGATCAAGGACGCTGACAAGGGCAAGCTGATGCTGGAGGCCGCGCAGATCCTGATCGACCAGGGCTTCACACTGGTCGCCACCCGCGGCACGCAGACCTGGCTCGAAGGTCAGGGCGTGGCTTGCGAGCTGGTCAACAAGGTCTACGAGGGCCGCCCGCATGTGGTGGATATGCTCAAGGACGGCGCAGTTCAGCTTTTGATGAACACCACCGAAGGTGCGCAAGCTGTTGAGGACAGCAAGGAAATGCGCTCTGTCGCGCTCTATGACAAGATCCCCTACTTCACCACGGCAGCCGGTGCCAACGCCGCGGCGCGCGCCATCAAGGCCCAAGCCGAGGGTGACGTCGAGGTGAAGTCGCTACAAGGCTGACAGGGTCACCACCCCCGACGGGCCGGCGCATGACAAACCTACCCGATGACACTATCCCACCCCGCCGCACCACTGCGGCGGGGTGTCGTGTTTCCCTCAGGGTCCAGACCGCGCCCCGCGCCGCATCATTGGCTGTCGCTTGCGGCGCTGCAACGGACCCACTCCGGCCGCATGTACGCCCTCTGCCGTCTGGCGGGTACGGGCGACGACCAGTCGGCCCCTGCATGTGTCATTCGATCTGCTCTTCCAGCATTGCGACGATCTTGCGCCGCTGGAACACGTTGCGAATCTGTTGGGTCATCACGCGTTCCGGCACGAAATAGGGTTTGCCGTCTCTCCACTCCGCATTGAACCGGCGCCGGGCCGCCACGAGATGCGTCGCGTGGCCACCCGCCGCAGCCACCGTCAGATCCATCTGCTGCACCCGGTCAATCAGCCCTTCACCCCCGATGCGCGCGTCTGCCCGGCGCAGAAGGTCCATGAAGGAGCCGATGTCGATGAACTCACCGCTTTTGATCGGCCCCTGATTGGTGCGGGTCAGCGGGTCCTGCACCTCGTCGAGCGCGATCTCTTCGCGCTCGGTCACCTTGACGGTGTAGGTTTTGTCGTCGGTGGCGATCCGGGCCATGACCTCGAACAGGTAGATCGGTTCGGCGCCCATGTTGGTGACGAAGCAATGGGCGTTCTCATCGTGCGCGATGGACCGGTTTATCAGGATCACCGCCTGTCGCTGGCGGCGGAAGTTCAACCAGAAGATATGCAGATAGGCCAACCAGATCACACCGGTAAGCAGGCTGACCGCCAATTGGAGCGCGCTCGCGTTGTCGGCGATCCAATCCAGCATATCATGCGTCTCCTTTCCTGGGCGTAACAAGCTCAAGAAGCCAACGTCTGAAGGGCAGGTTTTGTTGCGAAGCGACGCGCCTGAGAAACGGCAGTCGACCTGCCGCGCGGCAGGAACCGGTTGTCGACCAACACAGGTGCCGCAACGCGCGCGCGCAGTTTCGGCCGCGACAAACGATTGATGGATAAGGTGGGTAAAGCAGACCTATCCCTTACAGTAACCCTGTTTGGTACTATGGATAGTTTGGTGCGGTCGAGATGCACCGAAGCCACCACGACGGGGCTTGATAAGAGCCGCAATTAACCCAAGTGTTTTAATGCCCTACGCGCCTCAATGCCGAGACGCGCCGATGGGTTACGATGCAAAACGAGCCCTCGTCTGTGGGGCAAACTGTGGGGTAGATATGGCGCTCACGGCAGCCAAACTTAAGACGGCGAAACCTGGAACATATCAGGACGGCAATGGTCTGATGATTGCCCGTGGAACGCCCCCACTGAAGTGGTCCACCTTTTGGGATAGAATTATCCCGTTTTCAGGAGGACGACGAGATGGCCGGCAAGCGAGAGAAGCCCGAAGATATCGTGCTGAAGCTGCGACAAGTTGAAGTGCTGCAAGGGCAAGGCAAATCAGTTCAGGAGGCCGTGCGGCAGATCGGAGTGACGGTTCAGACCTACTATCGATGGCGCAAGGAGTATGGCGGCATGAGCCGCGATCAGCTCAAGCGGCTGAAAGAGCTGGAAGCTGAGAATACCCGGCTCAGACGAGCCGTGTCGGATCTGACACTGGACAAGATGATCCTGGCCGAGGCCGCACGGGGAAACTTCTAAGCCCTTCCCGCCGCAGGCAGTGCATCAACCATGTGCAGCAAACCCTCAGCGTATCGGAGCGCAGGGTTTGCCGCACATTAGGTCAGCATCGCTCTACGCAGCGCAAGGTGCCCTGTGGTCTACCGGACGAAGCCCGGCTGACCGAGGACATCACCGCGTTGGCCGAAGAGTTTGGCCGCTATGGATATCGCATGATCACTGGGCTGCTGAACAACAGCGGCTGGCATGTAAATCACAAGCGCGTTGAACGGATCTGGCGGCAGGAGGGGCTTAAAGTCCCGCAAAAGCAACCCAAGAAAGGCCGACTTTGGCTGAATGATGGTTCCTGCGTCCGGCTGCGGCCGGAGCGCCCGAACCATGTCTGGTCCTATGACTTTGTTCAGGACCGAACCCACGACGGGCGGATCTTCCGCACGCTGAATATCATCGATGAGTTCACGAAGGAGGCGCTGGTGATCCGGGTCAAACGCAGGCTCAATTCAACGGATGTGGTCGACGCATTGACGGATTTGTTCATCCTACGCGGCCCGCCGGAATACATAAGGTCGGATAATGGTGCAGAATTTATTGCCAAGAAGGTGCGTGCCTGGATCGATGCCGTCGGTGCGAAAGCCGCATTCATCACCCCCGGCTCACCATGGGAGAACGGCTACTGCGAGAGCTTCAATGCCCGTTTCCGGGATGAGCTGCTCAACGGCGAGGTCTTCACCACGTTACGCGAGGCCCAGATCCTGATCGAACGCTGGCGGCGTCACTACAATACGGTCAGGCCCCACAGCGCCTTAGGATACCGGCCGCCAGCGCCCAAGAGCATTGTCCCGATAGACCAAAGGCCGACTATGCACTAACATTCAAACTGGACCACCCGATGGGGGCACACCA
>NZ_JBVYHB010000018.1:0-92595 GCF_056033425.1 Leisingera sp. SA32
TGGTGTGCCCCCATCGGGTGGTCCAGTTTGAATGTTAGTGCATAGTCGGCCTTTGGTCTATCGGGACAATGCTCTTGGGCGCTGGCGGCCGGTATCCTAAGGCGCTGTGGGGCCTGACCGTATTGTAGTGACGCCGCCAGCGTTCGATCAGGATCTGGGCCTCGCGTAACGTGGTGAAGACCTCGCCGTTGAGCAGCTCATCCCGGAAACGGGCATTGAAGCTCTCGCAGTAGCCGTTCTCCCATGGTGAGCCGGGGGTGATGAATGCGGCTTTCGCACCGACGGCATCGATCCAGGCACGCACCTTCTTGGCAATAAATTCTGCACCATTATCCGACCTTATGTATTCCGGCGGGCCGCGTAGGATGAACAAATCCGTCAATGCGTCGACCACATCCGTTGAATTGAGCCTGCGTTTGACCCGGATCACCAGCGCCTCCTTCGTGAACTCATCGATGATATTCAGCGTGCGGAAGATCCGCCCGTCGTGGGTTCGGTCCTGAACAAAGTCATAGGACCAGACATGGTTCGGGCGCTCCGGCCGCAGCCGGACGCAGGAACCATCATTCAGCCAAAGTCGGCCTTTCTTGGGTTGCTTTTGCGGGACTTTAAGCCCCTCCTGCCGCCAGATCCGTTCAACGCGCTTGTGATTTACATGCCAGCCGCTGTTGTTCAGCAGCCCAGTGATCATGCGATATCCATAGCGGCCAAACTCTTCGGCCAACGCGGTGATGTCCTCGGTCAGCCGGGCTTCGTCCGGTAGACCACAGGGCACCTTGCGCTGCGTAGAGCGATGCTGACCTAATGTGCGGCAAACCCTGCGCTCCGATACGCTGAGGGTTTGCTGCACATGGTTGATGCACTGCCTGCGGCGGGAAGGGCTTAGAAGTTTCCCCGTGCGGCCTCGGCCAGGATCATCTTGTCCAGTGTCAGATCCGACACGGCTCGTCTGAGCCGGGTATTCTCAGCTTCCAGCTCTTTCAGCCGCTTGAGCTGATCGCGGCTCATGCCGCCATACTCCTTGCGCCATCGATAGTAGGTCTGAACCGTCACTCCGATCTGCCGCACGGCCTCCTGAACTGATTTGCCTTGCCCTTGCAGCACTTCAACTTGTCGCAGCTTCAGCACGATATCTTCGGGCTTCTCTCGCTTGCCGGCCATCTCGTCGTCCTCCTGAAAACGGGATAATTCTATCCCAAAAGGTGGACCACTTCAGTGGGGGCGTTCCACTTTTAGGTGCCGGAATGAAAGGCTGGCGAGAGTGACATTGGGAAAATGCTCGACCAGATCGTCAAATTCTTCGTCAGTCAGAGAACCTGCTTCATTCGCGATGGATGGTGACCGTAGGAGGTCAATTTTCCTTTCTAGCTCATCGAGTTCTGGGCGAACGGTGTTTTCGAAGTACTCGAAGCGCGAAGCCGAAGGCTGATCTTCGCAATAGTCCTCTTCCCACTCCAAGGAAGACTTCGGCCCAAGCCAGGGCCAACGCTCCTCCTGGATCACTACAGGGTAATGCCGCGCTTTCCTCTTCGAATTTTTTCTAGAGTGTTTGCGGGTCTTCCCATGTGTAACTTCATCAAAAGACCGCCCCGCCTTTATTCTGGCTCTGACGGTCGAAATCGGAATATTGTAACTCTCTGCTATCTCAGCAGCCGTATATTCCTTGCCTTCATGTTCTATTTTCACGGTGTTTGATCGGTTGCGGGTCTGTGTGGTTTTGCTGGCCCAACGCACTTTTCCGGGCGCATATTCTGGATCTTCATTATTGATCCGATCAAGCGATGCGCTGGGGTAGGGCTTCGATCCTACAGCGTATAGGAAGTCTGCAAACTTATCGAAGTCTGGGTGCACCGCGACACCCTGCTTCTTCAGCTTCTTCTTCATGTTCGCCCAAGCATTATACTCGGATAGGTATTTCACTTTTAGCTCAGTGGCGGTGAGATTTTCGCAGTCATGGACGAATTGGATTGTTGTGGCTTTCATTTTGTTCGCTTGGTTAGGTTATTTTGTTTAATAGGGAAGAGAGTATGCAGCTTCGAACAAAATTGATTACCTAGTGCTCTGAGCGTGCAAGTGGCTCAAATCCAGCCCTTCGTAGGTGGTTCGGCATAGCTCATCATGAAGTCGTGACACCAAGTGACCATGGCCATACTTGGTATCCACTTTCTTATGGTCCACCCAGCCCATAATTTGCTCGCGGTACTCTATGCCGACATCTGCCCGGCGGAGAGCATCGTTGAAGGCGTTGCGAAAGCTGTGGAAGACCTTGCGACGGGGGACGGAAATGCCAGTCGGCTTTAAGAACGTGCGGAACCTCTTGGAGAACTGATCGGACATCTTGGACGCTCCCATGCAGGGCATGTCTGGAAACAGCCACTCACGATCAGACGCGGCAACGAACTCAAGGAAGCCGATCTTGATCAGCTCGGGGTGGATGGGGACCTTGCGCAAAGAGTTTTGCGTTTTGAGGCGCTTTGCATACTCGCCGTCCTGATAGTCATTCCCGACAGTCTTATCGTTCACGCTGAAGAAGTGAATGCCATCGGCCTCCTGAATGTCTGCGCGCTCAAGCTGCAGGGCTTCCTGCATGCGCAAACCAGAGAATGCTGAGATGAGGGGAACCCAGAAGCGGCTTCTGCGTGGGTGATTGTCGCCGGGTGTGTTGATGCCGTTCCCGTCATCCTTGCAACCTATATAAAGGGGCTGGCGAAAGATCACCTGAAGCTCTTCGATAGAGAACGGCTCATAGCCTTCTTCATGTTCTGCGTAGCTTTTCACGCGAGCGGGTTTCACCACCTTGACGCGCTGGGCGGGGTTGCTGGCGAGCCACTCCTTGTCGATGGCGAGTTCGAATATTTCCCGGAGCACTGTTAGGTTCTTATCGGCTTCACTGTGGCGCTGCGCAGGTGCCCCTGTCTTGCGTGCATGTGCCTCAGCCGCCTTGCGCAGGCTGAGGTTTCGGTAGTGGCGTCTCGCATAGGGAGGGATCGTCACGAAGAGGTCGGCGATGCCTTGGCATTGCTCCCGTGTGATTTGGGAAATTGGGAATTTGCTGCCCACTTCTTCTTTGAGTGCGCGGCATGCGGTTAGCAACTGTTCATAGCGTGACTTGCCAACCTCCTGCTTTCGCCGCTCAAGGTAGCTGGTCACGAGCTGGTCAACCCGGATTTCCTTATGCGGTTTGATTGTTGCTCCGGGCGTGAGCGCAGGGGTGAAGGCTGGGTTATGTAGTGTGGGGTGTCGGCCTTCTTGGACGGCTTCCAATTTGCGGCGCGCCATTTCGAGATTGGCCTCCGCCAGCCTGTCGGACAACTTCTGAAAGCCAAGGCTGGCTTTGAGTTCCGCACTGACTTTTAAGCGCCGGTACTCTTTGGTGGTGGTGCCACGCTGCCGTTGGAAAGCTTCTTCATAGTCCTCTCGTTCGAGGAACTGGTACTTGATAAGCTGTTGGAGAGCCTCGTGGTGAAAGGCTGTTTCAATTGCGCGGTCGGGGTATCTGAAGTCTCTGCTTTGGTCGCCCACGTGTATGGCGTCAGCTTCTTCGTACTCCTCTGTGAGTTCGATCAGCACTTCGCGTCGGTTGTCGCTGGTCATGCCTTTGCGATAGCCGCCGCTGCTTTGCACGCCTTTCTCAAGCTCATGGAAGTATGCGATGGCGATCTGGTCGATCTCGTGATCGGTCAGCTCCAAAGTGAACCCGGGTTCATTTTGCTTTAAAGAGGCAGAACTGACGCGTGTGTGCGAAAGCTGGCCTTCGTAGCGTTTGATTTCCGCGTCTGTGCGGACGCCGAATGTCTTTGCTCGCTCACATGCTTCGCGATGGCTAACCCCGGCAAGGCGCTCGACCCATTGGGTCTTGCCAATCACGTCTCGTAGCTTCTCTGGGACCCTCCGGCGGAGCTTCCAGCCCTTGTTATCTTTGCTGAGATACTGCTGCTTAGGCATGTCTATCATGCCCAATGTGTACCACCGTTGTGTACCACTGCTCAATGAAAAGCCCTTTGATAGTAAGGCTTTCGAGCAATAACAACGCTTTAAGGGAAGGGTGGTAGCGGAGGAGGGACTTGAACCCCCGACACGCGGATTATGATTCCGCTGCTCTAACCAACTGAGCTACTCCGCCGCTCGCTGTGTGGAGGCGATGTACGGAAAGGCGGGGGGCGGGTCAAGCGGAAAAAGAGATAAAATCCAAAACCGGGTGGGTTTTTTTGCATCTGCAACAGAGAGGCGCGGAAAGCCTGCTGCGGCGGCGGGCGGGAGTGACGGGAGAGGCGTGCCAGCTCAGCCGACACCCGGATCCAGCGCCGTCAGCGCGGGGCGGGGAAGGTGATCCAGGAACCGGAACACAAGGTCGCGGCAGGGCTCGCCGGTCCAGTCCGATGGGTGAAAGCTCGGCGGCAGGTCGGGATGACGCAGAACTACACGGCGCCATCGGTGCACAATCAGCGTGCGAAGGGTGCCAAGCTGGTCCGGGCGTAGGCCGGCGGGCGGCACCGGTAGCTGCGACAGGTCGTCGTGCAGCGTCGCACAGGCGTCGCGAAGATGGTCGGGATAGAGACGCGCCTTCAGCCAGTGCGGCACCGCGATCGAATGGACCTCCGCCGCCATGACCCCGTCCAGATTGCGCGGCATCGGACCATGTCCCAGCGCTGTGCTGCGGTTGACCGGCACGTAGTTGGGCAACAGCAGCACCTCGTCCAGGATGTCCGGGCTGGCGCCGTCTTCGCAGATAAGCAGGTGCCAGTCCTGCGGCGCTGACACGGTGCGATCATAGATCCGGGGCGTGACTGCCGCGGACTGGTTGCGGCCATATTCGGTGAGGTAATGGATAGAGGCACGGCCCGCGCGGGCGCTTTCGATCCAACCGTCCTTGCGCAGCCGGTGCAAGGCAACGCGGATGGCTTCGGGCTTAATCCCCATCGGGGTAATGATGCGGGTTAGGGCGCTGCCGCTGATCTGTGCGCCCTTGTCTTGGGCCAGATCCCCGAACAGGGAAACGATCACCGACCAGACCCGCTGGTTCTGCGGGTCGTTCAGCTGCTGGACCGCGGTTTCGAACCAGATGTCATTGCTGTCGCTCATATGTTTCAACATAGATCGCCCGGACGGGTTAGACCAGTCCGGGCGGTTTGCGACCTCAGTAGGCGTTCATGGTCAGCAGCTCGTATTCGGCGGCGATCTCACCGTCCTGATTGGTCAGAGTCACATGCCAGCGCACCTCGCCGTAGGCATCATTGCGCGGCGTCTTTTTCTTGACGCTCAGGCGAACCTTGATGCTGTCGCCTGCCGAGATGGGTTTCATGAAACGCAGGTTGTCAAGGCCGGTGTTGGCCAGAACCGGGCCTTCGTCCGGCTGCACGAACATGCCCGCGGCAAAGGATAGCAGCAGATAGCCATGCGCGACACGGCCCGGGAAGAACGGGTTTCGCTTGGCGGCATCATCGTCCATGTGGGCGTAGAAGGTGTCGCCGGTGAAATGGGCAAAGGTCTCGATATCCTCCAGCGTCACGGTGCGGGGCGCGGTGTGCAGGGTCTCGCCAAGCGCCAGCTCGCCGAACTTGCGGGTAAAGGGGTGCGCCGAGCCTGTGATCTCGGTGCTGCCGGGCACCCATTTGTCGCCGATCGCCGACAGGACATCGGGCGACCCCTGGATCGCGGTGCGTTGCATATAGTGTTTCACACCGCGCACGCCGCCCATCTCCTCGCCGCCGCCGGCACGTCCGGGACCGCCATGCACCATATGCGGCAAGGGAGAGCCGTGGCCGGTCGATTCCTTCATCGAGTCGCGGTTGTTGAAATACAGCCGCCCGTGATAGGCGCCGGCACCAAGGGCGACGTCGCGTGCGACGGCGGGATCGTGCGTGATGACGGAGGCCACCAGCGAGCCCTGGCCCCGGTTGGCCAGATCAATGGCGTGGTCAAGGTCGCGGTAGCCCATGATGGTGGAGACAGGGCCAAACGCCTCGGTGTCATGCACGCGGCTGGCCTTGTCCGGCGCGGCACAGTGGAACAGCATTGGTGGCACGAAAGCCCCCTTGGCGGCGTCGGCCCCTTCGACGGTGAAGTTGTCCGGGTCGCCGAAAACGCGCTCTGCCTCCTGGCCGATGATCGCGGCCTTTTCCAGCACGTCCCGTTTCTGCCCGTTTGAGACCAGCGCGCCCATGCGGGCGCTGTCCAGGCGCGGATCGCCGATGGTGGTCTTGGCCAGTCGGGCCGACAGCGCCTCGATCACCGCGTCTACCTGTGCCTCAGGCGCGATGATGCGGCGGATGGCGGTGCACTTCTGGCCCGCCTTGGTGGTCATCTCGCGGCTGACCTCCTTGACGAACAGGTCGAATTCCGGCGTGCCCGGCTGTGCATCCGGGCCAAGGATCGAGGCGTTGAGGCTGTCCTGCTCGGCCACGAAGCGCACCGAGTTCTCCAAGATCACCGGGTTGGCGCGCAGCTTCAGCGCGGTCTGCGCCGAACCGGTGAAGCTGACCACGTCCTGCATGGTCATATGGTCCAGCATGTCGCCTAGTCCGCCGGAAACCAGCTGGAGCGCGCCTTCCGGGAGAAGGCCGCTGTCGAGCATCAGTCTCACCGCCAGCTCGGTTACGTAACAGCTGTTGGTGGCGGGTTTCACGATCGCGGGGACGCCTGCCAGCAGCGTTGGGGCCAGCTTTTCGAGCATGCCCCAGACCGGGAAGTTGAAGGCGTTGATGTGCACGGCCACACCGCGCAGCGGGGTGCAGATGTGCTGGCCCAGGAAGGTGCCGTTGCGGCTCAGCTGCTCGACGTCGCCATCCAGATAGACATGCGCGTCCGGCATTTCACGCCGCCCCTTTGAGGCAAAGACGAACATCGTGCCGATGCCGCCGTCGATGTCGATCAGGTGGTCGGACTGTGTGGCGCCGGTGTCAAACGACAGATCATACAGCGCCTGCTTGTGCTGGTTCAGATGGCCGGCCAGCGCCTTCAGCATCCGGGCGCGGTCGTGGAAGGTCATCTTGCGCAGGTTGGCACCGCCGATGGTGCGGGCATAGTCAAGCATCGCCTGCACATCGAGCGCGTCATTGCCGGCACTGGCGATGACCTCACCGGTGATGGCGCTGGCGATGTTGCGGGCACCGGCACCCGGTGCAACCCATTGCCCGGCGGCAAAACTGGAAATCTCTTGAAGGCTCATGAAAGGCTGTCCTCATGCTCAGGGCCGGCGCCGCCGGCGGGCTGGAAACTGATGCGAGAATATATTGACCGTCCGGTCGGTTTATGCAAGGAATTTGTCAAACGGGCCTTTGCAGCAGGGTAAAGAAGCGATGCGCGATACAATTCTGGTTGAGGATCACGGCACCTGGGTGGAGATCACCCTGAACCGCCCGGATCGATTGAACAGTTTCAATGAGGAGATGCACACCGCCCTGCGCGCCGCATTGGAAGCGGCCCGAGACGGGGGGGCTCGTGCGGTGCTGTTGACAGGGGCCGGGCGCGGTTTTTGTGCCGGGCAGGATCTGGGCGACCGTGATCCCTCCAAGATGGACGGCCCGCCGGATCTGAGCCAGACCGTGCGCAGGTTCTATGCCCCGCTGGTGCGGCTGATCCGCGAGCTGGAGTTTCCTGTGATCTGTGCGGTGAACGGCGTGGCGGCCGGGGCCGGGGCCAATCTGGCGCTGGCCTGTGATGTGGTTCTGGCCGCGAACAGCGCCAAGTTCATTCAGTCGTTTTCCAAGGTTGGCCTGATCCCCGACACCGGCGGCAGCTGGCATCTGCCCCGCCTGCTGGGCGAGGCGCGGGCCAAGGGGTTGGCGCTGACGGCGGAGCCGCTGCCGGCCAAGAAGGCCGAAGACTGGGGCTTAATCTGGAAGGCGCTGGCGGATGAGCAACTGATGCCCGAGGCCCGCGCCATGGCCGAAAAATTCGCCAACGGTCCGACGCTGGGCCTGGGCCTGACCAAACAGTGCATCCAGGCGGCGGCGGTCAACACCCTGTCCGACCAGCTGGAGATCGAGGCCGACGCGATGAAAACCTGCGGTGAAAGCGCGGACCATGCGGAAGGCGTCGCCAGCTTTCTTGAGAAGCGGGCACCTCGGTTCAGGGGCGAATGACCATGACACCGACAGAGCGCGCCGAGAAATCCGCTGCTGCCATGTGGGCCGATGACCATGCCTCGAAATGGGCGGGGATGGAGATCACCCACGTCGACGAGGGCGAGGCGACGCTGGCGCTGACGGTGGCGCAGCATCACTGCAACGGGCACGGCATCTGCCACGGCGGAATAACATTCATGCTGGCCGACAGCGCCTTTGCCTTTGCCTGCAACAGCCGCAATCAGGCCACCGTGGCCCAGCACAACGTGATCAGCTATACCGCGCCGGGGCGCCTGGGCGACCGGCTGACCGCGCAGGCGCGCGAAGTGTCCCTGACCGGGCGCAGCGGCATTTATGATGTGACAGTGACCAATCAGGACGGCCGGAAGATCGCCGAATTTCGGGGCTTTTCCCGCGCGATCAACGGCCAGCTGTTCGAAGAATAAGGTGTGGAGGACGCCATGGAAGATCTGAGCCCCAAAAAGGGTGAACTGGACCCGATCGAGATCGCCTCGATTGATAAGATCCGCAGTTTGCAGCTGACGCGACTGAGATGGTCACTGCGCCATGCCTATGACAACGTGCCGATGTACAAGCAGCGGTTTGACGATGCGGGCGTTCACCCCGACGATCTGCAAGAGCTGGCGGATCTCGCCAAGTTTCCGTTCACCTACAAGAACGACCTGCGCGACAACTATCCCTTTGGCCTGTTTGCCGTCCCGCGCGAGCAAATCATACGGTTGCACGCGTCCTCGGGTACCACGGGGAAGCCGACGGTGGTGGGCTATACCGCAAATGACATCTCGAACTGGGCGGATCTGGTGGCGCGCTCCCTGCGGGCCGCGGGTCTGCGCAAGGGCGATATGGTGCACAATGCCTATGGCTACGGGCTGTTCACCGGCGGCCTGGGCGCGCATTACGGCATCGAACGGCTGGGCGCGACCGTGGTGCCGATGTCGGGTGGTCAGACCGAAAAGCAGGTCGGGCTAATCACAGATTTTCAGCCCGATGGCATCATGGTGACGCCCTCCTACATGCTGAACATCCTGGAGCAGTTCCACAAGGTCGGCCTGGACCCGCGCGCCAGTTCGCTGAAGGTCGGGATCTTCGGAGCAGAGCCCTGGACCGATGCGATGCGCCGCGAGGTCGAGGAGGCCTTCGATATGCACGCGGTCGACATCTATGGCCTGTCAGAGATCATGGGGCCGGGCGTGGCGAACGAATGCGTCGAAACCAAAGACGGCCCGGTGATCTGGGAAGACCACTTCCTGCCGGAGATCATCGATCCGGAGAGCGGCGAGGTGTTGCCGGACGGTGAGCTGGGCGAGCTGGTGTTCACCACGCTGACCAAGGAAGGTCTGCCGATGGTGCGCTACCGCACCCGCGACCTGACACGCCTGCTGCCGGGTACGGCGCGCAGCATGCGGCGGATGGAAAAGATCACCGGCCGCAGCGACGACATGATCATCCTGCGCGGCGTCAACGTGTTCCCCAGCCAGATCGAGGAGCAGTTGCTGGCCACCGGCGGACTTGCGCCCTATTACCAGATCGAATTGTTCAAATCGGGCCGCATGGACGCGATGCGGGTGTTCGTCGAAGCCAACCCTGACGCCGCCGATGAGCTGAGCCGCACCGCCGCAGCGCGGATGCTGACCAAGCGCATCAAGGATATGGTTGGCGTTTCCTGCGAGGTCGCCGTCGGCGATCCCGGGTCGGTGGAGCGCAGCCAGGGCAAGGCCAAGCGCGTGATCGACAATCGCACCTCGTCCTGAAGCACAGAAAGCAGATCCTTGGCCCGCACAATCGCAAAAGACCATGACCACAAACGCGCCCAGATCCTGAAATCCGCCGCCAAGGTGTTCGCGGTGTCAGGCTATGACCGCGCGTCTATGACCCAGCTGGCGCGAGAGTGCGGGATTTCCAAGGCGAATATCTACCACTACTACGACAGCAAGGACGCGGTGCTGTTTGCGGTTCTGGAGACCTATTTGCGCAATCTGCGCGACAGGGTCTGCACGGCTGACCTGGACGGCTATACGCCAGAGGAGCGCCTGCGGGGCATCATCCACGAAATCATGCGGGCCTATCAGGGCGCCGATCACGAGCATCAGGTGCAGATCGGTGCCATGGGGGCGCTGGCCGAGGAGCAGCAAAATTTGTTGCGTGGCTATCAGCGTGAGCTGGTGCAGTTTGTCAGCGAGGCGATCGCGGCGGTCGCCCCCGATGTATTTGACGGTGATGCGGCGCGGCTGCGCGGCACGACGATGTCGGTCTTTGGCATGTTGAACTGGTATTACATGTGGAATTCCGGTGCCGGACCAGCGGCCAGATCAGACTACGCCAATCTGGCCGCAGACCTGATCCTGAAGGGCATCCGAGGTCTCTGACCCGAAGGGCCAGGGGCCGCAGCGGTGATCGGCGGCTGCGGCCCGGACATCCCCGGCGCTGTTGTTAGAAATCCTGCCAACCTCCGGTACCGGTCATCAGGGGCTTTGGCGGTTCCGTAACCGTGGCAGCAGGCGGGGTGTGCGCCTGTGGTGCCACCGCGCCATCGGTGGTGGTCTGGAAGCTGGCGACCTGTTGCGCCAGGGCGCGGGCGTCGCTGGCCAGCCGCTGACTGGCCGCAGTGGATTCCTCGACCATGGCTGCGTTGTGCTGGGTGACGCCATCCAACTCGCCCACGCCGCCGTTGATTTCATCCAGCGTGACAGACTGTTCGTTTGCCCCGCGGGCAATGTCGACGATGTGGTCGGAAATGGTTGAAACGCTTTCGACGATCGCCTTCAGCTCATTGCCGGTGCGGCCAACCAGTTTGACGCCATCCGCCACCTGCGCGGAGCTTTCAGTAATCAGCTGCTTGATCTCGCCTGCCGCGTCCGAAGACCGCTGCGCCAGTGCGCGCACCTCCGAAGCCACAACCGCGAAACCCCGGCCCGCCTCGCCCGCGCGGGCCGCTTCGACCCCGGCGTTCAGCGCCAGCAGGTTGGTCTGAAACGCGATGTCGTCGATCACCGAGATAATGGTCGAAATCTTGTCCGAGGAGCTCTCGATCTGGTCCATGGCCCGGATCGCGTCCGAGACGACCTCGCTGCTGTCCTGGGCGGTCTTGCGCGCGGATGTCACGATGGCCTCGACCTGTCTGGCCCCCTCTGCGGCGGCTTTGACAGTTGAGGTCAGCTCCTCGATCGCGGCGGCGGTTTCTTCCAATGTCGCGGCCTGGGTTTCGGTGCGGCGGGAAAACTCTACCGAGGATTGGTTCAGCTCATCCGAGGTGCTGGCCACGGTTGCCGCCACCGCCTTGACGGTGCCCACCGTGTCGTTCAGCTGCCGCAGCGCGGAGTTGAATGCCAGGCCCAGCTCGCTCAGCTCGTCAACCTCGGAGACAGGCACCTGGCAGCCAAGATTTCCGGCGCTCAGCTGGCGCAGGCCATCAGTAATATCTTCGACCACCTGTTTGCGTTCTGCGGCGTCGGTGACGTCGGTGGCATATTTAACCACCTTGCGGACGCTGCCGTCATGGCCCAGCACGGGGGCGTAGGTGGCCTGGATCCAGACCGTGCTGTGATCCTTGGCCAGCCGTTGAAACATGCCGGTAAAATGTTCGCCTCTGGCCAGGCTTGACCAGAATTGACTGTATTCGGCGGAGGCCGCGTAGGCCTTTTCGACAAACATGGAATGGTGCCTGCCGACAATTTCTTGCAAGTCATACCCCAAAGTGCTGAGGAAATTTGAATTGGCCTGCAAAATGGTGCCGTCCGGTTCAAATTCAATGACAGCCTGGGTGCGGTCAAGGGCGTCCAGTACCGCCTTGGCTTCATTCAGCTTCTGGGTTGTGCTTCGTGTCTTTCGTCTAAAGAACATTGCCGTGCTCCGCATGAGAAATGGGTCACAAGATACAGTACCAACGGCGGCCATGTGATCGGCCGGGTCGGATAAAGCATGCGCGTCAACGGTTTCCAGGTTGTTAAAATTTCGCCATTTTAACAACCTGTGCGTGCGGCGTCGTTTGAGAGGTCGCGGAGATCATCTTTCTGTTCAGAAATGCGGCAAGCCTTGTTTGAAATCTCTATTCAGTTCAAGGGCCTGAGTGAAATACCCGCGCCTTTGCAGGGCGCGGGTATTGAAAAATGCAGCAAGAATGCGGACGTGTTTTTAAACCTTGGCGGGTGGAACCATGCCGACAATATCGTAAGTCTTGCGCAAAATCGGTGCGGTGATCGCGCGGGCGCGCTCCGCACCGCGGGTCAGGATACGGTCAATTTCGTCCTGTTCGTTCATCAGCCGTGCCATTTCGGTCGAAATCGGTGCCAGTTTCGCCACGGCCAGTTCCGCCAGCATCGGCTTGAATTCCGAGAACTGCTTTCCGCCCACCTCTGCCAGCACCTGGTCGACGCTTTGATCGCTCAGCGCGGCATAGATGTTGACCAGGTTGCGCGCCTCGGGGCGGTCCTCCAGCCCCTTGGCCTCGGAGGGCAGGGCATCGGGGTCGGTCTTGGCCTTGCGGATCTTCTTGGCCAGGGTGTCGGCATCATCGGTCATGTTGATGCGGCTGGCGTCGGAGGGATCCGATTTCGACATTTTTTTGGACCCGTCGCGCAGGCTCATGACGCGGGTGGCGGCGCCTTCGATCACCGGTTCGGTGATCGGGAAGAAATCGACGCCATAGTCATGGTTGAACTTGGTGGCGATGTCGCGGGTCAGCTCCAGGTGCTGCTTCTGGTCCTCGCCGACCGGCACATGGGTGGCGTGGTAAACCAGGATATCGGCGGCCATCAGCGACGGATAGGCCAGCAGTCCCAGGGAGGCGTTCTGGGCGTTCTTACCGGCCTTGTCCTTGAACTGGGTCATGCGCTGCATCCAGCCCATGCGGGCAACGCAGTTGAAAACCCACGCCAGCTGCGCATGCTCGGGCACCTGGCTTTGATTGATCAGTATCGATTTTTCGGGATCAAGGCCCGCGGCGATGAAGCCGGCGCAAAGCTCGCGGGTGGAGCGGCGCAGATCCGCGGGATCCTGCCAGACGGTGATCGCGTGCAGGTCGACCATGCAATAGACGGTTTCCACGTCATTGGCCTGCCAGTCAACGAAACGTTTCAGCGCCCCCAGGTAATTGCCGAGGTGAAGGTTGCCCGAGGGTTGAATCCCCGAGAACACGCGCGGGGTGAAAGTGGTTTCGCTCATATGGGCGTAACTCCCGTCTGGAAATAGCAGCCCCGGTGGCTTACCCATGGGGCCAAGATACGTCAACAGGCGCGTCACGCGCAGGAGCACAGATGAGCAGTCCGAAAAATACCGCCCCGATCAATCCGCTGCCCGCTGCCGTGGTGGCGCTGGTGCTTGTCATCATGGGTATAGAGGCGGTGTTCTCGCTGGGCGCGCGGGGCATCCTGGGCGGGCCGGAGGCAATCGGCTGGCGGCTGGAGGCACTGAACTCCTATGCCTTTGCGCCCGAGATTTTCTGGTGGATGCAGGACAGCGGACGCTGGCTGCCGGAGCATCTGCTGCGCTTTGTGTCCTATGGCTTTGTGCATGGTGCCTTTACCCAGGCGCTGTTTGTCTGCGTCTTTGTTCTGGCGATGGGCAAGATGGTGGGTGAGGTCATGGGCGACCTCGCGATGGTGGTGATCTTTTTGCTGTCGGGGGCGGGCGGTGCGTTGGGCTATGCGCTGCTGATCCCGGCCGGAACACCGCTGATCGGCGGGTTTCCCGCGGTCTACGGGCTGATCGGGGCGTTCACCTTCCTGCTGTGGCGCTCGCTGGCGTCGGTCGGGGCACAGCAGAGCCGGGCGTTTACGCTGATTGCCTTTCTGATGGGGATCCAGCTGTTGTTCGGGCTGCTGTTCGGCGGGCAGAAGGACTGGGTGGCGGATCTTGCGGGCTTTGCCACCGGCTTTGGCCTGTCGTTTTTCCTGGCACCGGGCGGCTGGGCGCGCATTCGTAACCGGGTGCGCCGCGACTGAGATGAGGTCTGGGCGGCGCGGCGGCTCTCCCGCCCGCTGGCAAAGCCCCTTGCGGGGCACTTCCAGCCGTTGGGCCGGGCCGCGCTGGCGCGCGGCAGGGGGGAAATGCTGAGAGGCGCTTCAGGGGCAGGTCTGCCCTGAAGGCGCGGTGTCCAGTGTCTGCCCGCCAAACCGCGCCTCAAGGGTGACCCGCGCTTGCAGCGCGGCCGCTGGCGCGGCCCTTGACTCGCGGTTTGGCGGGGGAGGCGGTGCTAGGCCTGTTTGCGGCGGCTGAGAGCGGTGCGGAATTCCGACAGGCGGAAGGCGCCGATCAGCTGGCCTGACGCAAAATAAAGCCCGCCACCCAGTAGAACCAGGCCCAGCAGCGCGAGATAGCGCCAGTAGTCCAGTTGAAACAGCCAGCTGCCCCAGCTGGCGGCGGCGTAAAGCCCGCCGCCCATCACGGTCGAGGCGGCGAGGATACGCCAGGCACGGCGGCGGAAACGGTGGTCGAGCTGTGCCTCCGGACCCATGCGACGGGCGCCAAGCGCAAGCAGCGCAACCATCGCCCAGCCCGCGGCAGATGCAGCGACGGCGGGGGCGATCCAGCCCAGCATGGGCTTCAGACCAAAGGCCAGCCCCGCGTTCACAACCATCGCCACGAGCGCGTAATGGAAAGGCGTGCGGGTGTCCTCGCGGGCGAAATACAACGGTTGCAGGACCTTTTGCAGCATAAAGGCCGGCAGTCCTGCGCCATAGACGGCAACCGCCAGCGCGATGGCGGCCACGTCCTCAGGGCCGGTGGCGCCGCGCTCATACAGCACGGAAACCAGCGGCAGCGGCACCGTCAGGAAGGCCACGGCGGAGGGCACCGCCAGAAGCAGCGAGAATTCCGCCGCGCGCGACAGCGCCTCTTGCGAGCCTGCGCTGTCGCCTGCGCGCAGCCGACGCGACAGCGCAGGCAGCAGCACGATGCCAACCGCAATGCCCACCACCCCCAGCGGCAGCTGGTACAACCGGTCGGCAATGAACAACCAGCTGGCCGCCTTTTCGATATCGGAGGCCACGTATTGCCCGACCACCAGGTTGATCTGCGTAACCCCCATGGCCAGCGCTGCGGGCAAGGCCACTGCGGTAAGGCGGCGCATTTGTAGGGACCAGCGTGGCAGGCCGGGGCGCAGGGTGATGCCCGCGTGTGCAGCTGCCGCCCAGACCAGCGCCAGCTGCGCGACACCCGCCACCGGGATGGTCCAGACCAGCCAGGTGATGACCTCGCCGCCCAGCAGGGCCGCCACGGCCATGGCTGCGCAGGTGAAAATGTTCAGCAACACCGGCGCGGCGGCGGCGGCGGCGAAACGGCCGGTGGCGTTCAACACGCCGGAAAACAGCGCCGCCAGCGACATGAACAGAATGTAGGGAAAGACAATATGCCCAAACCCCACGGCCATGTCGAATCGCGCATCGCCCACGAACCCCCCGGCAGTCAGCCAGACCAGGCCCGGCATGAACACCATGCCCAACCCCACCAGCGTCAGCACCGCCGCCGCCAGCAGATTGAACGCCTCCTGCGCAAAGGCGCGGGCATCCTCGCCCGCCTCGTAGCGTTTTGCAAAAGCGGGCACAAAGGCCGCGTTGAAGGCACCCTCAGCAAAGAAGCGGCGGAACAGGTTTGGCAGGCGGAAGGCGACGATGAAGGCATCGAGCACCGGACCCGGTCCGATGAAGGCGGCGATCAGGATCTCGCGCGCAAAGCCCAGCACACGGCTGGCCAGCGTCCAGAACCCGACGGTCAGGAAGCCCGAAAGCAGTTTGATCGGTTTCATGTGTCTGCCCGTCTGGCCCCTTCAGAGATCGCCGCGCGCAGCTTTTTCTCCAGCATCCGCTGCTTGGCCTCCGTGTGGTACTTCAGGCCGAACATATCCTTGACATAGAAGGCATCCACCACCTGTTCGCCATAGGTCGCGATCACCGCGTTGGCGATATAGACATTGGCCGAGGCCAGCGCGCGGGCCAGATCATAGAGCAGGCCGGGCCGGTCGCGGGTGTCGACCTCGATGATCGTGTAGATCTCCGAGCCTTCATTGTCGAAGGTGATATGGGTCGGCACCTTGAAGGCGCGCTCGCGTTTCTTGATCTTGTCGCGCGATTTCAGTGCCTCTCCGGCGATGACCTCTCCGCGCAGCGTCTTTTCGATCATCTGTTTCAGCCGGTGCAGGCGGCTGGGATCAAAGGGGTGGCCCTCGGCGTCTTGGATCCAGAAGGCATCGGTCACGTAGCCGTCCTTGGTGGTGTAGGAGCGCGCGTCGACCACATTGGCCCCGACCAACGCCAGCGCACCGGCGATGCGGGCAAAGATGCCGGGGTGATCCTCCATCACAAAGGTGGCGCGGGTGGCGTCGCGGTCCTCGTCCGGATGAAGGCGGATCATCACCTCGTCCGGGCTGCCGCGGCGGACAAAGTCGCGCAGCATCTCGGCAAAATCCACATGTGCGGTGACGTGCAGCCCGTGCCAATAGGGCGGGTAGTGTCGGGCGGTTTCCTTCTTGAGGTCCGCCTTGGACCAATCCGTCAGTGCGGCGCGCAGCGCCCTCTTTGCGGCGGCGCCACGGTGCTCGCGGTTCAGCGCCTCCATGCCGCCTTCTAGCGCAGCCCGGGTCTGGCCGTAAAGCGCGCGCAACAGCGCCGCCTTCCAGTTGTTCCAGGTGTCCGGGCCGACGCCGCGAATGTCACACACGGTGAGCAGCAACAGCAGGTCCAGCCGCTTGACCGTCTGCACCGCCTTGGCAAAATCGCGCACCGTGCGCGGGTCGGCGATGTCGCGTTTCTGCGCCATGTCCGACATCAGCAGATGATAGCGCACCAGCCACTCCACGGTCTCGCATTCCGATGGCTTCAACCCCAGCCGCGGCGCCACCTTGCGGGCAATTTGTGCGCCAAGGATCGAATGGTCCTGGACCCGGCCCTTGCCGATGTCATGCAACAGCATTGCCACCATCAGGACCTTGCGGTTCAGCCCCTTGCGCAGCACCTCGGAGGACAGCGGTAGCTCCTCCTCCAGCTCGCCGCGCTCAATGGCGGCGAAATTGGCGATCACCTGGATGGTGTGTTCGTCCACCGTGTAGGAGTGATACATATTGAACTGCATCATCGCCACGATCGGCTCGAACTCGGGCAGAAAGGCCGACAGCACCCCCAATTCGTTCATCCGCCGCAGGGCGCGTTCGGGGTTGCCGTGTTTCAGCAGCAAATCCAGAAAGATCCGCCGTGCTTCCTTGTTGTTGCGCATGTCGTCGTCAATCAGATGCAGATTGGCGGTCACCAGCCGCATTGCATCCGGGTGGATCAGCATGCCGGTGCGCAGGGCTTCCTCAAACAGGCGCAAGAGGTTCACCTTGTCGGCCAGGAACTCCTCCGGGTTTTCCACGTCCAGGCGGTTGCGCACGACCTTGTAGCCGGGCTTGACCCGGCGCCGACGGCGAAAGATCCGCTCCAGCAGTGGTTCGCTTTTTTGGTGGCTTTCCTCCAGCTTGGACAGGAAAATCCGGGTCAGATCACCCACCCGCGTGGCGTGGCGGAAGTAATCCTGCATGAAGATTTCCACACCGCGCCGCCCCGCCTTGTCGCGGTAGCCCATGCGCGCGGCGACCTCCACCTGCATGTCAAAGGTCAGCTGTTCGGTGGCCCGGCCGGTGGCCAGATGCAGATGTGCCCGCACCGCCCAGAGAAAATTGGCGGCCTTGGCAAACAGCTCCATTTCCTCGGGATGAAACAGGCCCAGAGGCACCAGATCCTCGGCGTCCTGCACCTGGTAGAGGTATTTTGCGATCCAGAACAGGGACTGCAAATCGCGCAGGCCGCCCTTGCCCTCCTTGACGTTGGGCTCCACCATGTAACGCTGGCCCTGCTTCAGATGGCGCGCGTCACGTTCCGCCAGTTTTGCTTCGACGAATTCGCGGGTGTCGCGGGAAAACAGTTCCGTCTTCAGCCGCGCATCCAGTTCCTCAGCCAAAGGTGCATGACCGGCCAGAAAGCGGTTCTCCAGCATCGCTGTGCGGATGGTGTAGTCCTCGCTGCCCAGCCGCAGGCAGTCCTTGATGGTGCGGCTGGAATGCCCCACCTTCAACCGCAGATCCCACAGGATATAGAGCATCGACTCGATCACGCTCTCGGCCCAGGCGGTGATCTTGTAGGGTGTCAGAAACAGCAGGTCGACATCCGAGGCCGGCGCCATTTCCCCGCGGCCATAGCCGCCGACGGCGATTACGGCGATCCGTTCTCCGCGGGTCGGGTTCGCCAGCGGGTGCAGCAGGCTGCTGGCCACAAACATCGCGGTGGTCACCAGCCCGTCGGTCAGAAACGTGTAAGAGCGTGTGAGGTCGCGGGCCGCAAATGGGTCGGCGGCAAAGGCCTCTGCAATCGCGGCCCGGCCGGATTTGTTGGCCGCGCGCAGAATCTGCACGGTGGCCATCCGCAGGTCTGCCGCAGGGGTGTCGGCCGCCAGTGCGCGGATTTCATCGCGCACCGAGATGGCGTCAAAGATCGCCGCGGGGTCGCAGATCAGCGACCCCCGCGGAGCGGGAAAGCCGCTTTCACTCTGCACCAGGGGGACGGGGACCGGATCAGAATCCGGCACCGGCAAAGCTGCTTGGGGCTGGGTCAACGATGACGACCTTCTGTTCTTGGATGCTGGCAACCGCCAGGCCGCGCTCATTGGTGCCGTCGGGCCGCAGACGGAAGATGCCGCCGGCGCCCTGGAAGCCGGCACCCTGCGTCAGGGCGGCGGTGGTCAGCGCGTCGGATTTGCCTGCGGCGACCAGCGCACCGATGGCGGCGATGCCGTCATAGGCGAGGCTGCCGATGGGGTGCGGTGCGCCACCATATGCTGCCTGATAACGGGCGCTGAATTGCTGAACCTTGCCCTGGTCCGGCAGTGCGAACCAGCCGCCCTGCACGCCCGGCAGCGTCAGCGTCTGGGCCGGGATGTCCCAGCGGGTCAGACCGATGTATTGAGTATTGGCAGGATCGACACCTGCCTCCGGCATCAGCTGCGCCAGCAGCGGCAGGGCCCCTGCGGTGGTGGATGTCAGGAACACCGCATCGGCCCTTGCGGCCTCGTTGCGGATGGTGGGGATGGCGTCGATGACCCCCTTCTGCGACAGCTCGTAGCCGACGCTGCCGACGACGGTTGCACCATTGCTTGCCGCAGCTTGCTGGATCGCCGTGCGCCCAGCCACGCCCGCCGCGTCGTTGCCGCCAACGATCAGGATATTGCGCTTGCCGTTGCGCGCGGCAAATCTGGTCAGACGGCGCGCGGTGTTGTCGAAGGTTGGCCCCAGGATAAAGACGTTGCCGCCGGCAATCGCCGTGTTGTTGGAGAAGGCCAGCACGTTCACGCCGCGCTGCCGCGCCGCGATCCCCGCGGCATTTGCCGCCTCTGCATAGACCGGGCCGAGAATGATGCGGGCACCGTCCTGCAACGCTTGCTGTGCCGCGCCGGAGGCCACTCCGGGGTTGCCGGCCGTGTCATAGACGCGCAGGTCAATTTCGACACCGTCCAGATCGGCAATCGCCATGCGCGCGGCGTTCTCCAGGCTTTTCGCCAATACGCTGTCGCCCTGCTGGGCCGACCCGCGCGGTACCAGCAGCGCCACTGGAACCGGTTTGGAGGTGTTGATCGTCGGGCCACTGCCAACAGCAATCGGATCGCAGGCGGTCAGGGCCAGGGCGGACAGGGCTGCGGCGGCAGCAAGTGTTGCCTTGCGGGCCCGTTTGAAAACAGCAAACATAATGGCTTGAAACTCCGTTCTCCCGGCGCCGGGGCGCCGTGTGGATTTAAGGACGGATCATAAACGACCAAAAAGGCGGGTCCAGCGTTGAATCATCTGAATGTCAAATTGGCTCCCGGGCTGTACTTTGTTGCCACGCCAATCGGCACGGCCCGCGACATCACGCTGCGGGCGCTGGACGTGCTGGCCTCTGCGGATGTGCTGGCGGCGGAGGATACCCGCTCCCTGCGCAAGCTGATGGAGATCCACGGCGTTCCGTTGGCGGGGCGGCGGATCATTGCCTATCACGACCACAGCGGCAGCGGCGCGCGCGCCCGATTGCTGGAGGAGGTCGCCGCTGGAAAGTCGGTTGCCTATGCGTCAGAGGCGGGGATGCCGCTCATCGCCGACCCCGGATTCGAGCTGAGCCGGGCTGCGGCCGAAGCGGGCCATACGGTCACCTGCGCGCCCGGCGCCTCTGCCGCCGCCACCGCGCTGACGCTTGCTGGCCTGCCGACGGATGCGTTCTTCTTTGCCGGGTTCCTGCCCAATGCCACGGCCGCGCGCAAGCGGCGGCTAGAGGCGCTGCGCGAGATCCCCGGCACGCTGATCTTCTATGAATCGCCAAAACGGGTGGCCGCGTCGCTGGCGGACATGGCAGTGGTACTGGGCAACCGCCCGGCGGCGCTGTGCCGCGAGCTGACCAAAAAATTCGAGGAGGTCCGCCGCGCTCCACTGACGGAGCTGGCCGCAGATCTGGCTGATCGCCCGGTCAAGGGCGAGATCGTGCTGCTGGTCGACCGTGCCCAGGAGGCAGAAGTCAGCGAGCGCGACCTGCACAGTGATCTCTTGGCCGCGCTGCAGGACAATTCGGTCAAGGACGCCGCCGCAATCGTGGCGGAGCTGCACGGTCTGCCGCGGCGCAAAGTCTACCAGCTGGCCTTGCAGCAAGCCAAGGAAGGCTGAGCCATGGCGGGTGCCCGACACCACCGCGGCGCCCGCGCCCACCATGCGGGCGGAGCGGCCGAGGACATCGTGGCGCGCCGCTATGAAACCCGCGGCTATCGCGTGGCAGAGCGCCGCTGGCGCGGGGCAGGCGGCGAGATCGACCTGATCCTGCAGGGGCCGGACGGGCTGGTTTTCGTCGAGGTGAAGCACAGTCGCACCAGCGCTGCCGCCGCCCTGCGGATCACGCCGCGCCAGGTCGAACGGATCTATGCCAGCGCCGGGCAGTATCTGGAGACCCAGCCGCAGGGCCAGCTGACGCCGGTCCGTTTCGATGCAGCACTTGTGAACGCAACCGGCGCGGTTGAGGTGATCGAAAACGCCTTTGGGCTGGGATGACGCCCAGCTGCCCCATTGAATATGCGGCCCCGCTGGGCCATGTATCTGGCCAGTTTACAAGGGATACTGCCAATGAAAATCGCCTTTCAGATGGACCCGGTCATGGGCGTGGACATCAACGCCGACAGCAGCTTTCGCCTGGCCGAGGAAGCCCAGGCGCGCGGCCATGAGCTGTTTTACTACGCCCCCGACCAGCTGGCCTATCAGGAGGGGCGTATCACCGCTCGCGGCCACGACATGACCGTGCAGCGGGTGGCGGACGCGCCGGCCGTGCTGGGCGCGGAACGTGAGGTGGATCTGGCAGAGTTCGACGTGGTCTGGCTGCGCCAGGATCCGCCGTTCGACATGCATTACATCACCTCCACCCATCTGCTGGATATGCTGAAGGGGCAGGCGCTGGTGGTGAATGATCCGTTCTGGGTGCGCAATTACCCGGAAAAGCTGCTGGTGTTGAACTTCCCCGATCTGACTCCGCCGACGACCATTGCCCGCGATCTGCAGACCATCAAGGCGTTCAAGGAACAGCACGGTGACGTCATCCTGAAACCGCTTTATGGCAATGGTGGCGCCGGCGTGTTCCGGCTGGATGCAAATGACCGCAACCTTACCTCACTGCACGAGCTGTTCACTGGCTTCAGCCGCGAGCCCCTGATCGTTCAGAAATTCCTGCCCGACGTCAGCAATGGCGACAAGCGGGTGATCCTGGTCGACGGCGACCCTGTCGGCGCGATCAATCGGGTGCCTGCGGCGGGAGAGACCCGCTCCAACATGCACGTCGGTGGCCGGCCCGAGAAGATCGGGCTGAGCGAGCGCGATCTGGAAATCTGCGCCGCCATTGGCCCCCTGCTGCGCGAAAAGGGCCAGGTGTTTGTCGGCATCGACGTGATTGGCCATTACCTGACAGAGATCAACGTGACCTCGCCCACCGGCATTCAGGAGCTGGAGCGATTTGACGGGGTGAACATCGCCGAGAAGGTCTGGCAGGCAATCGAAGCCAAGCTCAGCTGATGAGCTGGCAGCGCCGGGCCATCAACGCATGGATGCGCCACGGCATGAAGCTGGCGCTGCGGCGGACCAGCAGCCCGGAGCTGGCCCGGCAGCTGTTCGAGCATGCCGCGCCACGCTTGTATCCGGCGCTGCCCTTGACGCGGATGCTGCCGCGTCCGGCGCCGGTGCCGCTGACGCTGATCAGCCATGGCAGGCCGCGTCGGGGCCAGATTATGCTGTTCCTGCATGGCGGCGCCTATCTGGCAGGCAGTGCCCGGGCCTATCAGGGGCTGTTGTCCCATCTGGCCCATGCCGCCAGCCTGGAGATAGCCGCGCCGGACTACCGGCTGTTGCAACAGGCCCCGTTCCCGGCTGCCTATGACGATGCACTGGCGGCGTGGCGCTACCTGCGCCGGACCGGTTATGCACCCGGCCAGATCATGCTGGCGGGTGACAGTGCGGGCGGCGGCTTGGCGCTGGCGCTGCTGTCCGGTCTGCTTGCGCATGGCGAACGCCCTGCCGGGCTGGTTGCCTTCTCGCCCTGGTGTGACATGACGCTGTCCGGCGAAAGCCTGCACCGCAATCGTCGCCGCGATGTCATCATCCCCGCAGACAGGATGCCGGAGGCCGTGGAGAAGTACCTGGCCGGGGCCGACCCCGCCGATCCGCGCGCCTCTCCGCTGTTTGCCGAATTCCCCAACCCTCCGCCGGTGATGATCCAGGTGTCCGACACAGAGGTGCTGTTGTCAGATGCACAGCGTATGGCCGCCCGGTTGCAGGCGGCGGGAGGCGTGGTGAGGCTGAGCCAGTGGAAAGATCTGCCGCATGTCTGGCAGTTTATGGCCGGTCACCTGCCCGAAGCGCAGGCCGCGCTCGCGGAGGTCGCCCCCTTCGCCACATCGGCTCTTGATGGTGACTTATAAGGTGTTCAGCGGGGCGACGGCAGCCGAAAGCTCAGCGCCTCGGCGAAGTGGTGGCGCTGCACGCGCGCTTCGCAGGCCAGGTCCGCGATGGTGCGCGCCACCCGCAGCACCCGGTGATATCCCCGCGCGCTGAGGCCAAAACGCTCCGCGGCGCGGGTCAGCAGCTGGCGGCTGTCGGCGTCAGGGGCGGCGGCGTCTTCCAGCAACTGACCCTCGGCATCGGCATTCTGCTGCACGCCTGGATGATCGCTGTACCGCGCCTGCTGGATTTCACGTGCACAGGCCACGCGCTGCGCCACCTCGGCAGAGCCTTCGGCGCTGGGCGGCAGCTCCAGATCGGCCAAGTCCACCGGCGGCACGTCCAGATGCAGATCAAAGCGGTCCAGGAGCGGGCCGGAGATCCGCCCCAGGTAATCTGCGCCGCACATCGGCGCACGGGAACAGGCCCGCCCCGGATCGGCCAGATAGCCGCATTTGCAGGGGTTGGCGGCCGCCACCAGCATGAAGCGACTGGGATATTTCACGTGTGCATTGGCGCGGGCCACCATCACCTCGCCGCTTTCCAGCGGCTGGCGCAGGGTCTCCAGCACAGGGCGGGTGAACTCCGGCAGCTCGTCCAGGAACAAGACGCCATTATGCGCCAGGCTGATCTCGCCGGGCTGGGCGCGCCGCCCACCGCCAACGATGGCCGCCATGGAGGCGGTGTGATGCGGTTCGCGAAAGGGCCGCGTGCGGCTGATGCCGCCGTCTTCGATCAGCCCGGCGAGCGACTGGATCATCGAGGTCTCCAGCGCTTCCATTGGGGTGAGCGGGGGCAGCAGGGATGGCAACCGTGCGGCCAGCATTGATTTGCCGGAGCCCGGCGGCCCGATCATCAGCAAATGATGACGTCCGGCCGCAGCGATCTCCAGCGCTCTTTTTGCCTGTTCCTGCCCTTTCACATCGCGCAGGTCGCGTGCTGTCGGCGCGCTTGTGGCTTCTCCCGGTGTGGCCGGTTCGATCAGGCGTTGGCCGGTGAAATGCTGGACCGCCTCGGTCAATGTGGCGGCGCCGATCACCTGGGCCGCATCCACCCAGGCCGCCTCCGCGCCAGAGGGTTTGGGACACAGCAACAGGCGCCGTTGCTCGGCGGCTGTCACCGCGGCGGGCAGGGCACCCACCACCGGCATCAGCTGCCCGTCCAGCGACAGCTCGCCCAAGGCAATGGTTTCTTCCGCCTTCTCGGCCGGGATGATGCCGATCGCGGCCAGCAGCGCCAGCGCAATCGGCAGATCAAAGTGGCTGCCTTCCTTGGGCAGGTCAGCGGGCGACAGGTTTACCGTGATCCGACGCGAGGGCAGGGCGATCGACATGGCGGCGAAGGCTGCCCGCACCCGCTCGCGTGCTTCGCTGACGGCCTTGTCGGGCAATCCGACCACCGAAAAGGCCGGCAGGCCCGGCGCAACGGCGCATTGCACCTCGACGAGCCGGGCCTCGACCCCCTGGAAGGCAACCGTGTAGGATCGTGTCGTCATCTGTCCCCGCCCCGTGTTGAATGGAGAAAGATGCTTGGCAGTCGTGGTTTCCAAAAGGTTAACATGCAGCAGCCGGAGCGGCGAATTCACGCAGAATTTGTGGCTCCCGAAGGCGCGCGCGCTTCAGTCCAGCGACCAGGGGTGGCGCGGCAGGTCGCGCGCATAAGGTTCCGGATCATAGGTGATTTCATGCGCCTGCTGCTGCCATCGCTGCACGGCAGGATCCGACAACAGCAGCCGACAATAGGCGCGGGTTTCGGCGCTGACGGGCAGGCCGTAGCCGACAATTCGCGCGGCCACCGGGGTGTAAAAGACATCCGCCAGAGAATACGCGCCGAACAAATTGCCGCTGCCGAGGCCTGAGACTGCGCGAGCGTGGGCAAACAGCGTTTCGACCCGTTCCAGATCCGCCACTACGGCCTCGGAAACTTCAAACCCTTCGTAAATATGGGCCAGCTGCATCGGGCACGCGTTGCGCAGCGCGCCAAAGCCCGCGGCCATTTCCGCGCAGAGCCAGCGCGCCACGGCGCGCTGTGCCGGATCCGCGGGCCACAGGCTTGCCTCCGGGTGTCGCTCGGCCAACGTCTCGGCGATGGCCAGGCTTTCGCCCACCACCGTACCTTCGGGCGTACGTAAGGCAGGCACCAGCCGCGCGGGCGCCAGATGCGCCATGTCATCCGCCATGGTTCCAGAATACAGCCCCACCATATGTATCGTATGGGGCAGGGAGAATTTTTCGAGCATGAGCCAGCCGCGCAAGGACCAGCTGGAAAACATGCGGTCGCCAATATAAAGTTCATATGTCATGCGGCGACGGTAGCCGAGCAATCTTCATTCCGAAATGGAATGTTTGTGATCGCATAAATCACAGAATCTTATTTATATCACCGCGCTCCCAGCCGCTGGGGCCGAAGGTCAGGTGGCTAACCGACAAGTTGTCGATCTTATGCGCGAACGCTTCGACCGCTGTAATCCTGGCCGCCCTCTGGATCTGGGTCAGAATCTGGCCGAAATGGCCCACCACGATCAAATCGCGACCCTGATGCGTGGCAATCAGATCGTCGATGGCGGCATCGACCCGCGCGCAGACCTGATTCCAGCTTTCGCCCCCCGGCGGGGTAACATCGCCCGGTGTCTCCCAGTAGGCGCGGATGCGGTCGGGATCTTCTGCATCCACCTCCGCCCAGCTGCGCAGCTCCCAGGCGCCAAAGTGGATTTCCCGCAAGGCCGACAAGTGTGGCAGCCGCTGGCGACCGCCCTGAATGGCATCGGCGGTGTCCACCGCGCGCCCCAGGTCCGAGGATACCACTAGCGCATCTTGGGGTAGATGCGCCGACAGCCGGGCCAAGGCCGCCCGATCGGACAGGTCGGCGGGCAGGTCGGACCAGCCGACCATGGATTTTGCGTGGGTCGGCCCGTGTCGGACCAGGAACAGCCGCGTGATCACAGCGCGCCCTTCAGCACCAACGGCAGCCCGGCGGTGACCTGAACCACCCGGTCCGCCCGCGCTGCCAGCGCAATATTGAGCCGCCCCTGGGCCTCTCGAAAGCGCCGCGCAAGCGCGTTTTCCGGCACGATTCCCAGTCCGGTTTCGTTGGAGACGATCACCAGATCCGCGCGGCAGGCGTCAATGGCGGTCAGCAACTCTGATTCGGCTTCAGTCAGATCGTGATCCGCCAGCAGATGGTTGGTCAGCCACATCGTGGCGCAGTCCATCAGGCAGATTTGGGCGCTGCTCAGGTCCGACAAGACGCGGCTGGCTGTTTCCGGCTCTTCAACAGTGGTCCAGTCAGAGCCTCTCTGTGTCAGGTGCCGAGTCACTTTTTCGCGCATTTCCGTGTCGAAAATCTGTGCAGTGGCCCAGTAAACCCTGTCTTTTGTGCTGTTTACGCACAACTGCTCGGCAAAGGCGGACTTTCCCGAGGCCGCGCCCCCAAGAATAAACGTTACATTTGCAGACATTTTTTGCTAACCTATAGGTCCGAAGCCGTTCCTGTGGGTAACTGCAGGGCCCGGTCAAGACAAGAGACCGCAGCAGCCCGAGGTTCCACTGTTTCCAATCCGGGTCAGACTGCGCAGGGGCCAGATTACAATTTAACTTTTCCAGTTTGGCCCCGTGGATGCGGCTAAAGCCATATCCGATGCGCCGTTGCTTTTGGTCCGCGGGCGATCCGGGCCCCGTTGTGTTCCATGCGCCTTCCCCAGGGCGGTTGTTTGTTAATTAGTTTCCGGGGGGAAATCTTATGGCACTAGATCATACACATGAAAACCCATTGCCAAAACAGGCGATGCGGGCGGAGTTGCTGGATGCAGAGACCGAGCGCCGCCTGGCCTATGCTTGGCGCGACGACCGCGACGTGCAGTCGCTGCACCGCCTTATCAATGCCTATATGCGGCTGGCGATCTCCATGGCGGCGAAATTCAAACGCTACGGGGCGCCGATGAACGACCTGATCCAGGAAGCGGGCCTGGGGCTGATGAAGGCGGCAGATAAATTCGACCCCGATCGCGGAGTGCGTTTCTCGACCTATGCCGTCTGGTGGATCAAGGCCTCGATCCAGGATTACGTGATGCGCAATTGGTCGATGGTGCGTACGGGCTCAACCTCCTCGCAAAAGTCGCTGTTCTTCAACATGCGCCGTGTTCAGGCCCAGCTGGAGCGAGAGGCGCGGGCGCAGGGCGCACGACTGGACCAGCACCAGCTGCATCAGAAGATCGCCACCGAGATCGGCGTGCCGCTGCGCGATGTGCAGATGATGGATGGCCGCCTGTCGGGTGCCGATTTCTCTCTCAACGCGGTGCAATCCACCGAGGACGAGGGCCGCGAATGGATCGACGCACTGGAGGATGACACCACCCAGGCCGAGGAATTGGTGCAGCAGCGCCATGATCGACGCCAACTGCGTAAATGGCTGGTCGGTGCCTTGCAGGCGCTGAATGACCGTGAGCGTTTCATCATCACGGAGCGCAAACTGCGCGATCGGCCACGCACGTTGGAAAGCCTGGGCACGGAACTGGGCCTGTCCAAGGAGCGGGTGCGCCAGCTGGAGGCCGGGGCGTTCCAGAAAATGCGCAAATGCCTTGAAAGCAAATCGCGTGAGGTTCACAAGTTGCTGTCGTGAGTTCGTAATGCCCGTATCTTTAAACACCGCAAAGCGCCGCCTACCGGGGGCGCTTTGTCGATTTGGGCGCGCGCGCGCGGCTCTGTGCGCCGCCCGGCACGCGACGTGCAATGCTGACGGCTGACAACCGGGTCGACCGTGCAAGGGGAGAGGCGATTTTAGCCATCCGGAAAAGCGTTTCACACTTTTGTCGCAGCGCAGTACAGTCGCCGCAACGGTGGCTGAAGGTGCGCAAATGCTGGCTGGCAAACATATCCTTTTGATAATCGGCGGCGGAATCGCGGCCTATAAATCGCTCGAACTTATCCGCCGCCTGCAGGATCAGGGCGCGCGGGTGACGCCGGTGCTGACCAAATCCGGCGCCGAATTTGTCACTCCGCTGTCGGTCTCGGCGCTGGCTGGCACGGCCGTACACCAGGAGCTGTTTGACCTGACGACAGAGGCCGAGATGGGCCATATCCAGCTGTCTCGCAGCGCGGATCTCTTGGTCGTGGCCCCCGCGACGGCCGATCTGATGGCCAAGATGGCGCAGGGCCATGCCAACGACCTTGCCTCGACCCTTCTGCTGGCCACCGACACGCCGGTTCTGCTGGCCCCGGCTATGAATGTGCGCATGTGGGAGCACCCGGCAACCCGGCGCAACTTCACCACGCTGCAAGGCGATGGTGCCACGCTGGTTGGCCCCAATGACGGCAGCATGGCTTGCGGCGAATTCGGCCCCGGCCGCATGGCCGAACCCGACGAGATCGTGACCGCCATCGCCGCCAAGTTGCGGGCGGGGCCGCTGACGGGTAAGCGGATCGTGGTGACCTCCGGCCCCACGCATGAGCCGATCGACCCGGTGCGCTACATCGCCAACCGCTCGTCCGGGGCGCAGGGTACGGCGCTGGCACGGGCCTTGCGCGACCGCGGCGCGGAAGTGGTGTTCATCACCGGACCCGCCCAGGTGCCGCCGCCCGAGGGCGTGCAGGTGGTGCCGGTGGAAAGCGCGCGCGACATGGCCGCGGCGGTGGAGGCCGCCTTGCCCGCCGATGTCGGCGTCTTTGCCGCGGCTGTGGCGGACTGGCGGGTGGCCAGCGCCTCGGACCGCAAGCTGAAGAAATCCAAGGACGGTCTGCCGGTTCTGGAGTTTGCAGAAAACCCGGATATCCTGAAGGGCGTGGCGCAGATGACGGCGGGGCGTCCGGCGCTGGTGGTCGGCTTTGCTGCCGAGACCAATGACGTGGTCGACAACGCCACCGCCAAGCGCGAGCGCAAGGGCTGCGACTGGATCGTCGCCAATGATGTCTCGCCCGCAACCGGCATTATGGGCGGCAGCGAAAACGCGGTGACGCTGATTTCCGATGACGGCGCGGAGGCTTGGCCGCGCATGGGCAAAGACGCGGTCGCGGCCCGGCTGGCCGACCGGATCGCCGCCGCGTTGGCCGGGTGAAATTGAGTATATTCGGAAAGATGAAGGGGGCACAGGCATGGTAACGATCCGTGTGATCCATGAGGACGGCGCGGACCGGAACGTGCCGCTGCCTTCGTATGAAACGGCGGGTGCTGCGGGGGCCGACATCCGCGCCAACCTGCCCGACCGCGGCCGCCTGGAGCTGGCGCCCGGCGCACGGGCGCTGGTGCCGACCGGGCTGCGCATCGAAATCCCTGCGGGCTACGAGGTGCAGCTGCGGCCGCGCTCGGGTCTGGCGCTGAAACACGGCATCACCCTGCCCAATTCACCCGGCACCATCGACAGTGATTACCGGGGGCCATTGGGGGTGATCCTGTTGAATGCCGGGCAGGAACGGTTCGAGATTGCCCATGGCGACCGCATCGCCCAGATGGTGGTGGCACCGGTTTTACAGGCCCGGTTTGAGCTGGCCGAAGCCCTCAGCGACTCCACACGGGGCGCGGGGGGCTTTGGCTCCACCGGGAGGGGCTGATGCTGCGAATCCTGTTCCTGGCGGCGCTGATCTGGTGGGGCGGGCGGTTCATGGGCCTGCCGCGCAACCTGCGGATTGCAGTGCTGGCTGTGCTGTTTGCCGCGGTGCTGACGGTGCAGCTGACCCTGCCCGCAGCCCATCCCTTGCGTGAGGGTACCGGCGGCTCTGTCGCGGCGTGGTTGCTGCTGGGCGGCCTTGCCATCATCGCCGGGTTTTATGCCCGTATCGTCTCTGCCCTGAAGTCCCGCGCCCAGCCGCAGGACGCGCCCGCACCGCAGCCCTCCGGCAGTTTTTCTGATAGCGAGCTGGACCGCTACGCCCGCCACATCGTGTTGCGCGAGGTCGGCGGTGTGGGACAGAAAAAGCTGAAACAGGCCAGGGTGCTGGTGATCGGTGCCGGCGGTCTGGGCGCGCCTGCGCTGCAATATCTGGCCGCCGCTGGTGTCGGCACGATCGGGGTGATCGACGATGACGTGGTCGACAACGCCAATTTGCAGCGCCAGGTGATCCACCGGGACGAGGACATCGGCATGCCCAAGGTGTTCTCGGCCGAAAGCGCGATGCGCGCTCAGAATCCTTATGTGGAGGTACGCCCCTACAATCGCCGCCTGACCGATGACATCGCGGCCGAGCTGTTTGCCGATTATGACCTGATCCTGGATGGCACCGACAATTTTGACACCCGCTACCTGGCTAACCGCCACGCGGTGGCGCAGGGCAAGCCGTTGATTTCCGGCGCGCTGTCGCAGTGGGAGGGTCAGATCAGCCTGTTCCACCCTTCCGAGGGTGGCCCCTGCTACCAGTGCATCTTCCCCGAAGCCACCGCCGCGGGTCTTGCGCCCAGCTGCGCCGAGGCGGGGGTGATTGGGCCTCTGCCGGGGGTGATCGGGGCGATGATGGCGCAGGAGGCGGTGAAGCAGATCACCGGTGCGGGAACGGTGCTGCGGGGCGAAATGCTGATCTACGACGGGCTTTATGGCGAGACTCGCAAGATCCGGCTTGCTGCGCGCTCCGATTGCCCGGTGTGCAGCACCAGGCGCTGAGAAATCGGACCCCCAGATTTGAACGAGGCTTTCTTTATCTCGGCGCTTTGCGGCGCGCTGTTCGGCGGCAGCGCGGAAACCGTGCATGAATTCTCCTATCCCGGTGGCGCGGCCTCGATCCGCACCGATTGCGAGAATGCCGTGCGGGTGGTGGAATTCGGTCTCGACAAGCGCAGCAGCCTCGACAGTATCCAGCAGGCGCTGTTTGCCGCCGAGATCACCGGCAAGGAGGCGGTGGTGGTGCTGATCGACACGGACGGAGATTTCGGCCGCTATGAGTGGCGCATCGCGCGGGCCGCCAATATCGCCGGGGTGCCGATCCGGATTATCCCCGCGACGCTGGTTGTCGGTGTCGGCGGGGTATCCGGGGCAGGCGGCTAGGGCCGATTGCAGCCGCCCGGCTTTGCCGCTAGCGTCGCGATCAAAGGAGACCCGCCCATGTCCAACCCGCTTTTGTCCAACTGGGACACACCGTTCGAAATTGCCCCCTTTGCCGAAATCTCGGACGAGGATTTTACCCCTGCGCTGGATCAGGCCCTGGCAGATCACGCCGCGCAGATTGAGGCCATCGCCAGCAATACCGCGCCGCCCAGCTTTGCCAATGTGATCGAGGCGCTGGAAACCCCCTGTCGCGCGCTGGAACAGGTCCTGGGCGTGTTCTTTACCGTTGCGGGCGCCGACAGCAACCCACGGCGCGAGGAACTGCAACGGGAATTTTCACCAAAGCTGGCGGCGCATTTTTCGGCCATCACCGCCAACAAGGCGCTCTATGCGCGGGTGAAGGCGGTTTGGGACCAGCGCGATACGCTGGACCTGACTGCCGAGCAGCAGCGCGTGCTGATGCTGACCCACCGCGGCTTTGTGCGCGGTGGTGCGGCGTTGGAAGGTGCGGCGGATCTGCGCATGCAGGAGATCAAAGGGCGGCTTGCGACGCTGGGCACCCAGTTTACTCAGAACCTGCTGGCGGATGAACGCAGCTGGTTCATGGAGCTGTCCGAGGCGGAGCTGGAGGGGCTTCCCGCCTTTGCGGTGGATGCAGCCCGCGCGGCCGGTGCGGAGAAGGGCTGCGATGGCCCGGTGGTCACGCTGTCGCGTTCGCTGATTACGCCGTTCCTGCAGTTCTCGCCCCGCCGCGAGCTGCGCGAGAAGGCTTTCAGGGCCTGGGCCGCGCGCGGCGCCAATGGCGGCGACACCGACAACCTGGCGATTGCTGCCGAGATCCTGGCGCTGCGCCAGGAACGCGCGCGGCTGCTGGGCTATGACAGCTTTGCCGCCTACAAGCTGGAAACCGAGATGGCGGGCACGCCCGAGGCGGTTCGCAAGCTGCTGATGGACGTCTGGGGGCCGGCCAAGGCGCAGGCAGATGCCGATGCCGAGGTGCTGACGCAGATGATGCGGGCCGACGGCATCAACGGTGATCTGCAGCCTTGGGACTGGCGCTACTACGCCGCCAAGCGCCGCCACGCGGAGCACGACCTGGATGAGGCCGCGCTGAAGCCCTATTTGCAGCTGGACCGGATGATCGAGGCGTCATTCGATTGCGCCAACCGCCTGTTCGGACTGGAGTTTGCGCCGCTGGACGTGCCGCTCTATCACCCCGACTGCCGCGCCTGGGAAGTGACCCGGAACGGCGCGCATTTGGCGGTCTTCATCGGCGACTATTTCGCGCGCGGCTCGAAACGCTCTGGCGCCTGGTGTTCGGCCATGCGCCAGCAGGCCAAGTTCCCGGAAAAACAGACGCCTGTGGTGATCAACGTCTGCAACTTTGCCAAGGGCGATCCGGCGCTGCTGTCCTGGGACGACGCCCGCACCCTGTTCCACGAATTTGGCCACGCGCTGCACCAGATGCTGTCGGATGTGACCTACGAGAGCATCTCCGGCACCTCCGTTGCGCGCGACTTTGTCGAGCTGCCAAGCCAGCTCTACGAACACTGGCTGGAAGTGCCCGAAGTGCTGCAGGAATTTGCCACCCATGCCGAAACCGGCGAGCCGATGCCGCAGGAGATGCTGGACAAGGTGCTGGGAGCGGCCAATTTTGACATGGGCTTCCAGACGGTGGAATATGTTGCCTCGGCGCTGGTGGATCTCGCCTTCCACGATGGAGCCGCCCCGGCAGATCCGATCGTGAAACAGGCCGAGGTTCTGGCAGAGATCGGCATGCCGGATGCCATCACCATGCGCCACGCCACGCCGCATTTCGCGCATGTCTTTGCGGGCGACGGCTATTCCTCGGGCTATTACAGCTACATGTGGTCAGAGGTGATGGATGCGGACGCCTTTGCCGCTTTTGAGGAAGCTGGCGGCGCCTTCGATGCCGAACGCGCCAGGGCGCTGGAGGAGCACATCCTGTCCACCGGCGGCTCTGTCGATCCGGCGCAGTTGTACACCGCCTTCCGTGGGCGTTTGCCGGGGGTGGAGGCGCTGCTGAAAGGGCGCGGGCTGGCCGCAGAATAGGGCCGGTCTCGGCCGCTGCGGCGGCGCGATTGAGTATTCAAGACCAGAAAGACGCGGCGAGTTCCCCGTTTCTTTCTGGTTGAAAATACTTAAACTGACGAGGGTTCGGCCTAGTAGCCGAGGCTGCGGTCGACGAGGTGCAGCAGCGGCGCGCCTGACTCGTTGCGGCGGATGTTTTCGGCGATCACCTCGGCCGCCGTGCTTTCGCGGGTTTCCGACGCGATATGCGGCGTCACCGTGACATTGGGATGTTTCCAATAGGGGTGCTCGGGCGGCAGCGGTTCGACCCGAAACACATCCAGCGTCGCATGTCCGACATGACCGCTGTCCAGCGCGGCCAACAGCGCGTCATCGTCAATCAGCGGCCCGCGGCCCGGATTGATGATCCGGGCACCGCGCGGCAGCAGTGCCAGCGTCTGCGCATTCAGGATGTTGTGCGTGGCGGGGGTGTCAGGCAGCAGCAGGACCACGATCTCTGCCTTTTCCAGCGCCCGGCGCAAACCGGCGTCGCCCGCGTGGCAGGTGATGCCGTCCAGCTGCTTCTGGGTGCGGCTCCACCCGGAGACGCAAAACCCCAATGTCGCCAAAGTCTGCGCAGCAGCGCGGCCGAGGGCGCCGAGGCCCAGAACCGTGACATTGCGATCGCGCGCCAGCGGCGGCACCTGCGGATTCCACTGACCGTCCTGGCCAAGGATCTGGGCGTCCATCCCAAGATGATAGCGCAGTGTATGTCCGGCCACCCATTCGCGCATTCCCAGCTCCAGCCCGGCATCCACCATGCGGGTCAGCGGCGCGGTCAGGGTGGTGTTGGGCACGATCTTCTCGACCCCGGCCCAGAGGCTGAGGACCGCTTTCAGCCGGGTGTAGGGGGTGAAATCGCTGACCGGCCCGTTTGGGGCATAGACGATGTAATCCACATCCTGCGGGGCAAAATCGCACCGCAGATCCACGCTGAGACCATGTGCGTCAAAGGCGCGCTGCAGCTGCGGTTCATAGGCGGGCCAGGCGGCCGGGCGGCCGGCAAACAGGACGTTCACAGTCATGGTATCTCCGAAAATTCAGCGGGTTGAATGGCGCGGCCGGTGGATATGGGCGCTTTGCACGATGCCAAAGGCGCCCAGCAGCACCAGCATGGCAGACCCACCGTAGGACACCATCGGCAAGGGCACGCCCACCACTGGCGCCAGCCCCATCACCATCGACATGTTCACCGCAAAGAACAAAAAGAAATTGAGGCCGATGCCCATGATGACCAGCGACGAGAACCGGTCCTTGGTGGCGACCGCCGAAGCGATGCAGAACAGGATGATCAGCATGTAGATGAACAGCAGGGTCACCCCGCCGATGAAGCCAAACTCCTCCGCCAGCGTGGTAAAGATGAAGTCGGTGTGCTTCTCCGGCAGGAAGTTGAGCCGCGACTGCGTGCCCTGCATGAAGCCGCGCCCGGACCAGCCGCCGGATCCCAGCGCGATTTTCGACTGAGTAATGTGATAGCCCGCGCCCAAGGGATCCTGCGAGGGGTCGAGGAAGGTGTCGATGCGGCGAAACTGGTAATCCTTCAGCAGTTGCCAGTCGGTGCCGCGACTTTGGAACACCGCGCTGACCAGCCCCACGCCTGAGGCGATGACGGCGACGAAATAGGCCCAGTGCACCCCCGCCAGAAACATCACCCCGCCGCCTGCCGCCATCAGCAGGATCGAGGTGCCGAGGTCCGGCTGTTTCAGCACCAGCGCCACCGGCAGCAGGATCAGCGCCACGGGCAGCATAACCCACAGGGGTCGCGAGGTTTTCTCCGGCGGCAGCCAGTCGTAATAGGCCGCCAGCAGCATCACCAGGGCGATCTTCGTCACCTCCGACGGTTGCAGCCGCATGAAGCCGAGGTCGATCCAGCGCTGTGCTCCCATGCCGACAGAGCCGAACAACTCCACCCCCACCAGCAGCGCGAGCGATCCGAGATAGGCCAGCACCGACACATTGCGCCAGAACCAGATCGGGATCATCGCAACCACGAACAGCAGCACCAGCCCCATAACAAACCGTTTCACCTGCGGCTCTACCCACGGGGTGAAGGAGCCGCCCGCAACGGAATACAGCATCAGGAAGCCGACACAGGCCACCGTCACCAGCAGCAGCAGCAGTCCCCAGTTAAGGTAGAGGATCTTGCGAAACCCCGAGGGCGTCGATTTGGCGTGGTACTCAAGATAGCTCATGCCTTGCTGCTCCGGCTGCCCAGCGGGCGCTTGACACGTTCGCGCTCCAGCCGTTCCTGCTGTGCCTTGATGCGGCTGCGGTCCCCCTTGGGATAGGCCTCCAGTGGCGGGGTGCCGTCATACAGCGCCTGCAGGATCACGTCGCGGGCAATCGGTGCGGCCGCCTTGGAGCCGCCGCCGCCATGTTCGACCACCACGGCAACCGCGTACTTCGGGTTGTCATAGGGGGCGTAGCAGACATAGAGCGCATGGTCGCGGCGCTCCCAGGGCAGATCCTCGTTGCGGATCACCCCGGCAGCGCGTTCGGCGGCGGTGATGTTGCGCACTTGGCTGGTGCCGCTCTTGCCGGCCATCCGCATGCCGTCGCCGATGATCCGCGAGCGGTAGCCGGTGCCGCGGCGATCGTTGCTGACGGAATACATGCCCTTGCGCACCATGCGCAGGTTGTTTTCGCTCAGCTCCAGTGGCGTGCCCGCACCGCTGGGCTGTTCCACCCCGTCGATGGATTTCAGCAGCCGCGGGGTGACGTTGCGCCCGGTCGCAATCCGCGCCGTCATCACCGCCAGTTGCAAGGGGGATGCCAGCATGAAGCCTTGCCCGATCGAGGCGTTGGCGGTGTCGCCGATCCGCCAGTCCTTGCCGTAGGAGCGTTCTTTCCAGTCCTTGGTCGGGGTGATCCCCTGCGCCACCGCTGACATCGGCAGGTCGTGCTTGACGCCCAGGCCGAACATGTTGGCCATGGCGGAAATCTTGTCGATGCCGGTCTTGATTGCGATGTCGTAGTAATAGACATCGCAGGACCGTTTCAGCGAGGTGTTCAGGTCCACATGCCCATGGCCTGCCCGCTTCCAGCAGTGAAACCGGCGGCCCGCCACGGTCAGGTGGCCGGGGCACCAGACGGTATCTTCCGGACCAACAACGCCGTTCTCAAGAGCTGCCAGCGCCGTAATCATCTTGAAGGTGGAGCCGGGCGGGTAGGTGCCCTGTACCGTCTTGTTGGACAGCGGGCGATAGTTGTCCTCTGTCAGCATCCGGTAATCGGCCACCGAAATGCCCCGCACGAACAGGTTGGGGTCAAAGCTGGGCGAGGAACAGATCGCACGGATGTCGCCCGCCTCGCAGTCGATCACAACGGCGGCGGCGCTTTCGCGGCCCAGCCGCGCCTGCACGTAGTTCTGCAAGGCGGCGTCCACGGTCAGCTGCATGTCCGCGCCGGAGATGCCTTCGCGGCGGTCCAGCTCGCGCATGACCCGCCCGGTGGCATTGACCTCGACCCGCTTGGCGCCCGCCTTGCCGCGCAGGACATCTTCGCGTTTGGCTTCGAAACCGACCTTGCCGATCTGGAACCGCGGGATCATCAGCACCGGCTCGGGGTCTTCCATCTTGCTCAGGTCATAATCCGAGACCGGGCCGACATAGCCCACCACATGGGCAAAATCCTCGCTCTGTGGGTAGATCCGGGTCAGGCCGACCTCGGGCGTCACGCCGGGCAGGGCCGGGGCATTGACCGCCACCTTGGAGATGTCCTCCCAACCGATGCGATCAGCCAGGGTGATCGGCAGAAACGGCGGCGAGCGGCGCATCTCGGCGCGGGCTCGGTCCAGGTCCTCGGGGTCCAAGGGCAGCAGTTTTGACAGTTTGGCAATCACCGCTTCGGAATCGCCCGCGTCCTCCGGCACCAGGGTTATGCGATAAGACGGGGAATTCTGCGCGATGATCTGGCCGTGGCGGTCGAAGATCTCGCCGCGCGCAGGGGGCAGCAGGCGAATGTTGATGCGGTTTTCTTCGGCCAGCAGGCGGAACTCATCGGCCTGATCGATTTGCAGAAACCGCATCCGCGCCGCCAGCCCGCCGGCAAAGGCCAGTTGCAGCCCGCCCAGAAACAGCGCGCGGCGGGTCAGCTTGCCATGGGTGGCGTCCAGATCCTTGGGGTTACGTTTCATCGGCGGTGTACCAGCGTTTCGGCTTCGGCCGGGGACAATTTGCGCACGCCCAGAATAACCTGGCTGAGCCAGACCGCCAGCGGATAGGCAAGGATCGTCATCACCACCTGTATGACGGTCAGCCCCAGCGGTGCCTGATCCACCGCGAACAGCGCCAGCGTCAGCCGGTTGAGCGCCGCAATGGTGGTCACCACGGCTGCCACCGCCAGCCAGTCGCTGGCAAAGGTGCTTTCGCGGTGCGGCGCCGCGCGTGCCTTCAGAACACCGCAGCCCAAGACCGCTAGCAGGGCCATCAAACCCGGCGGGCGCAGCAGCAGCAGATCCTCCAGCAGGATCACAAGGGCGATCGAAACCGGCGGCACGAAATCGGGGCGCCGCATCGACCAGGTCAAGGCAATCAGCAGCAACAGGTCCGGCGGTGCCCAGAACCGCGGCTCGGTGTCCAGCGGCAGCAGGTGGAAGAACATGATCAGCACCGCCAGCGCGGGGTAGGCCGCGCGCATGGTCCAGATCCGGGCAGAGGAGGTGCTAGCCATTCTCAGCCCCGGCTGCCTGGCCAGCGTTGTTCCCGCCCAGATCCTGCGGGCGGGGTTGCGGCATCGGATCGCCGGGCTGTGCGCCGACTAGGGCGCCCGGCGTGTCGAGCACTTCGGTGCCGTGATGACGCAGCACCCGCAGGAATTCCAACCGGCTGTAATCGGCTGACAACCGCACCCGCATCCGTCCCGAACGGTCCTTGGCCACCTGGCCGATCAGCAGCCCGGCGGGAAACACCGCGCCGTCGCCGGAGGAGATCACCCGGTCGCCGGGGCGTACCAGGTCGGGGTTCTCCAGAAAGCTCAGCACCGGGGCGGCGCTGTTGTCGCCGGTCACCAGCGCCGTCTGGCCCGACGGCTGGATGATGGCGGGCACCGCGCTGGCGGCATCGGTCAGCAGAATCACCCGCGCCGTATTGCGGCCCGTGCCGGAAATCCGCCCCACCAGGCCAATGCCGTCCATCGCTGCCCAGCCGTCATGCACCCCGTCGCGGCTGCCGACGTTCAACAGGACGGATTGCCGGAAGGGGGAGCCGCTGTCCGCCATCACGACACCGGTGATATAGGTCAGCTGCGGATCCAGTCGCACATTGTTCAGATCCAGGAGGCGGGCGTTTTCCTGTTCCAGCTGCAAGGCGGCCTCTTTCCAGGCACGCATCTGCCGCAGTTCGCTGCGCAGTTCGCGATTCTGTTCCGCCAGCCGCTGATAACTCTGGAAGTCGCGCAGCAGGTTGATCGTGGCCGTCACCGGCACCATGGCCCAGTCCATGCTGGGCACCACCCGGTCCACCACCTGCGCGCGGAACCGTTCCACCCGCGGGCTGTCAATGCGCCAGACGATAAAGATCGCAGCCAGGCACAGGCACAGCACCACGGTCAGCAGGCGCCGCAGCGGGGTGGCGTAATCGTCGCGCTGTGACTTGTCCTTTGCCACGTCTCTCCTTCCAGCCGGTCAGGCTGCCGCCGGTTCGCAGGCAGAGCCGCCCGGCGGGGTCTCAGCTGTCGTAGTCGATGGCGTGGGCCAGCTGCTTTTCGTACTCCAGCGCCTTGCCGGTGCCGAGCGCCACGCAGTTGAGGCTTTCATCCGCGATAGACACCGCCAAGCCGGTCTGTTCGCGCAGCGCCAGGTCCAGATCGCCCAGCAGCGCGCCGCCACCAGTCAGCATCACGCCGCGGTCAACAATGTCGGCGGCCAGATCCGGCGGAGTGGTTTCCAGCGCGGTCATCACCGCCTCGCAGATCTGCTGCACCGGCTCGGCCAGCGCCTCGGCCACTTGCGCCTGCGAGATCTCGATCTCCTTCGGTACACCGTTCAGCAGGTCGCGACCGCGGATCTGCATCGACTGGCCGCGCCCGTCGTCGGGCATGCGCGCGGTGCCAATGGAGGTCTTGATACGCTCGGCCGTGGCTTCGCCGACCAGGAGGTTCTGCTGCCGCCGCAGGTAGGAGATGATCGCCTCGTCCATGCGGTCGCCGCCAACCCGGACAGAGCGGGCGTAAACGATGTCGCCCAGCGACAGGACGGCGACCTCGGTGGTGCCGCCGCCGATGTCGACGACCATGTTGCCGGTCGGGTCGGTGATCGGCATGCCCGCGCCGATCGCAGCCGCAATCGGCTCGGCGATCAGGCCGGCGCGGCGGGCGCCCGCGGACAGCACAGACTGGCGGATCGCGCGTTTCTCAACCGGGGTGGCGCCGTGCGGCACGCAGACGATGATCTTGGGCTTGGAGAAGGTCGAGCGTTTGTGCACCTTGCGGATGAAGTGCTTGATCATCTCTTCGGCGGTGTCGAAGTCGGCGATCACGCCTTCGCGCATCGGCCGGATCGCCTCGATCGAGCCGGGGGTGCGGCCCAGCATCAGCTTGGCGTCCTCGCCCACGGCCAGCACCTTCTTGACGCCGTCCTTGACGTGGTAGGCGACCACGGAAGGCTCGGACAGGATCACACCGCGGCCCTTGACATAGACCAGCGTGTTGGCTGTGCCGAGGTCGATGGCCATGTCCGAAGAGAACAGACCGCCCAAGTTTCCGAAAAGCGCCATGTAAAAGGGATCCTGTGAGTGCTGCCGATATGCTCTGGACGACTCCGCGCGAAGCCACCTGTCCACACCTTATAAGCGGCACGGGTTGGCCGCGAAAGGGCGTATTATGGTGAAACAGCGCCTTTCCGCCAAGTCTGGGACAGCTGCGCTGTTTTGCGAGGCAGTGGCGTGGAGGGAAGGGGCGGGACAGACCGGGCCCCCGCCGCCGCGCGTTGCGCCGCCGAATGCGGCAGCTTGTTGATCAGCCGGGGAAAATCCGCGCCATTTCTGATTTGAAGTGGGCGTAGGTCAGGCTTGCGCTGTTGCCGGCGTAGCCCTCGTAATAGGACTTTCCAGTGGATATCGGCAGCCCGGCCCAGATCTTGGCGAGGTTCAGCATGAAGCGTTTGCGCGGTATTTCGGCCGCAAGGAAGGCACTATAGCCTGCTTCCTCGATCAGCTGATGGGCCAACTGGTCCTGAAGCGCGGGGGAGAAACGCGCCTGCGGTTTTACCCCCTGGTTCTTGACCAGCCGCCGGAAGGTGGCCGGGATCAGCTGGTAGCGGCCAATGGCATGCGGCTGGCCCGGCGTGGCGTCGATCCAGGCATTGATTTCCGCGATGGTCATCTGGGTGGGCTTTTTGGGCGGTTTGCGGGTGGCGCCATACTGCACCGCATCATATTGCGCCTTGCCGGCCTCGGCGCTGGCGATCAGGTCCAGCAGGCGTTTCAGGTCCGACGGGGCCGACAGGACCGCCGCAAACAGTCCGCCGCTGCTGCGATCTCGAAACAGGCTGGCGGCACGCGGATCAAGCGCGACCGCGCCGCGACCAGTTGTCGTCTCCGGATCGTCGCCGCGCGCGGCTGCGGTATCGGGAAACAGGCTGCGCGCCGCCTGCGGTGCCCGACCGGGGGCTGGCGCCGCGCCGGGCTGCGACACAGAGGCCTGCTGGAGGAAGAACTGGCTGCCGACCAGCGAATACCCTTGCGCCGTTGCACCGATTGCGGACAGCAGCCAGAGCGACAGGCAGGCCAGGGCAGGCCCGGCAGGGGCCGAAAACGATAGGACTGGGGCGCATGTTCTGACGGGCATCTGGACCTGCATTCTGCAAGGAAGGTTGCCACCAGTGTGCCTCCGCGGGGTTGAGATTTCGTTTACCGGCCAACCGCGCCCCCTTCCGCCCTTGGCCATTTGCAGCTAGACGAGATAGATGCTTTCGTATCAGCACATATACCATGCCGGAAACCTGGCCGACGTACAGAAACACGCGCTGCTGGCCTGGATGCTGGGCTACCTCACCCGCAAGGACAAGCCGCTCAGCTATATCGAGACCCACGCGGGGCGGGGGCTGTACCAGCTGGACGCGCCCGAGGCGGTGAGGACCGGCGAGGCGGAACAGGGCATCACCCGCGTCCTGGCCGGGCAGGCGCTGGCGATGGACCACCCGCTGCACCGCGCCATCGCCGAGACCCGAAAACAGCACGGTGCGGCTGCCTATCCCGGCTCGCCCCTGGTCGCGGCCTCGCTGTTGCGGCCCGGCGACTCGATGCATTTTGCGGAATTGCACCCGCAGGAAAACGCCGCCTTGCGCCGCGCGCTGAGGCCCTGGCGCGCCAATGTGCATCAGCAAGACGGGTTCGAGCTGGCCCAGTCGCTGGCACCGCCCAGCCCGCGGCGCGGGCTGTTGTTGATCGACCCCAGCTATGAAATCAAGACCGACTACGCGCGCATCCCCGGCATCCTTGCCAAGCTGCACCGGAAGTGGAATGTCGGCACCATCGCCCTTTGGTACCCGATCCTGAAGGACGCCCCCCACAAAACGATGCTGACCGCGCTGGAGGCGCAGGGGCTGCCAGGCGCGCTGCGCCATGAGGTCAGCTTTCCGCCGGTGCGCGATGGCCACCGGATGGTGGGCAGCGGCATGTTTATCGTCAATGCCCCCTACGGCACGGCGGATGAGGCCGCACGGCTGTCGGCCCTGTTCAAGACCACCGTGCGCAGATAACCCGGCCGGATTGGCGTGGATCTGGTTTGGGCCGAACCACTGGTGCGGCGGGTCCATCGCATGCCCACAGTGTTGGCATCGCGGTGTCTGAGAGACGGTCCAAGGGCTGTGATGAAACATAAAAAAAGGGCACCACTGCCGGTGCCCTTTGTCGTCATCGGACCGCTGTGCGGCTTACGCCAGATCCTTATAGGAAATCTCGCGCGTATCGGCGCCCTCGCCGACCCGGCCGCGGCGCACGATCAAGCGGTTCAGCGCGTTCACATAAGCCTTGGCCGAAGCCAGGATGGTGTCGGTATCCGCGCTTTCGCCGGTGGCGATGATGCCGTCTTCCTCCAGCCGCACGGACACGGTAGCCTGGGCGTCGGTGCCTTCGGTCACCGCATGCACTTGGTAAAGCTGCAGGCGGGCTGCGTTCGGATAGATCTTGCGGATCGCCTTGAAGGTGGCATCCACCGGCCCGTCGCCTTCTGCGGTTTCGGTCACGTCCTTGCCGTCGATCTCCATCTCGACAGTCGATTCGGCGGGCCCGCCGGTGCCGCAGACCACCTTCATCGACACCAGTTGCAGATAATCGTTCTCCGCATCGCTGCCGGTGCGCATCAGCGCAATCAGGTCGTCGTCGAACACCTCTTTCTTGCGGTCGGCCAGCTCCTTGAAGCGGACGAACACGTCCTTCAGCTGGTTGTCGCCGACCTCATAGCCCAGATGCTCCAGCTTGTCGCGCAGCGCTGCGCGGCCGGAATGCTTGCCCAGCGGCAGCGAGGTGCCGGAAAGCCCCACGTCCTCGGGCCGCATGATCTCGAAGTTCTCGCGGTTCTTCAGCATGCCGTCCTGGTGGATGCCGGATTCATGGGCAAAAGCGTTCTTGCCGACGATGGCCTTATTCGGCTGCACCACAAAGCCCGACACGGTGGAGACCCGGCGCGAGATATGCATGATCTTGGTGGTGTCGATATTCGTGTGCCAGGGCATGATGTCGTTGCGCGTCTTCAGCGCCATCACCACCTCTTCCAGCGCGGTGTTGCCCGCCCGTTCGCCAAGGCCGTTGATGGTGCATTCGATCTGGCGCGCACCGCCTGCCACGGCCGCCAGCGCGTTGGCTGTCGCCATGCCGAGGTCGTTGTGGCAATGGGTGGCAAAAATCACCTCATCGGCGCCGGGCACCGTTTCGATCAGGCGTTTGATCAGGTCCGCGGATTCCATCGGCGCGGTATAGCCAACGGTATCGGGGATGTTGATGGTGGTGGCGCCCGCCTTGATCGCGATCTCGATCACCCGGCACAGGTAATCCCACTCGGTCCGGGTCGCATCCATCGGCGACCACTGCACGTTGTCCACCAGGTTGCGGGCGTGGGTGACCGTTTCATGGATCTTGTCGGCCATCTCATCCATGGTCAGGTTCGGGATGGCGCGGTGCAGCGGCGAGGTACCGATAAAGGTGTGGATGCGCGGCTGCGCGGCCTTGCGCACGGCCTCGGCGCAGCGGTCGATGTCTTTGAAATTGGCGCGTGCCAGGCCGCAGATCATCGAATTCTTCGACCGTTCGGCAATCTCGCTCACGGCGGCGAAATCCCCTTCGGAGGCAATCGGGAAGCCGGCCTCGATGATGTCCACGCCCATGTCATCCAGAAGCGACGCGATTTCAAGCTTCTCGTTATGGGTCATGGTGGCACCGGGGCTTTGCTCGCCGTCGCGCAGGGTGGTGTCGAAGATCAGCACACGGGATTTGTCGCCGGAAACTGCGGAAGGATGGGTCATGTTGGTATCTCTTGTCTCTGTCCTAGGCCCGTCTGTCGGGCGGATTAGCCTTCTTTGGCGCGCATGCGGCAATCCTCTGAGCGGGCGCGCCGGAAGGGCACGCTCAGAGGCGGGCTAGGATCAGTAGGGCGCGCAGCGATGCACCGCAAAAAGCGGCACCGGCAAAGGGGGTATCTGCGCAAATGGTCATGGCGAAGATTTATACAGAGGCAATTGTAAATGAAAAGCCCATAGGCCGAGAAAATCATCGGCGTTGAAATCAGCCTGCCGCAATGACTTGCCGCAGGTGGCTGATCTGCTGCGGCAGATCCGCAGGCGGGCTCTGGCAAAAGCCGATCAGCAGGCCTTGCGCTTGTCCTTTGGGGTCAAGTGGCGACAGCGGGCGCACCGCAAGCCCCTCTGCCGCGGCCCGTTTGCAGATGTCCGTGTCCGGCTCGGGTGTGGCAAGGTGAAAGGCAATCTGCATCCCGGCGTTGTGGCGGCAAAAGGTCCCCAACTCGGCAGGCCACCCGGACAGGGCATCGGCCGCCGCCGCATAGCGTTCGCCGTACAGGCGGCGGGCGCGACGGATGTGGCGGTCGTACTGACCAGAGGCCATGAACTCGGCCAGTGGGCGCTGCGCGGTAATCGCAGCCCCGGCGCTGGGGTGTTGGAACAGCGCGCGAAACGGCTGTACCAGCGCGGGCGGCAGGATCGCATAGCCCAGCCGCAACGCATGTGAGAACGTCTTGGAAAACGTGCCCACGTAGATACAGCGCCCTTCGCCATCCAGCGCCGCCAGTGCCGGAACCGGCTGGCCCGCATAGCGGAACTCGCTGTCGAAATCGTCCTCGATGATCCAGCCGTCGCGGGCCTTGGCTGCTTGGAGAAACGCCTGGCGCTGTGGCACCGGCAAGGTGCCGCCCAGCGGAAACTGATGCGAGGGTGTCAGCAGGGTAACTTTGGCCATGTGCCGCGGCACATAGGCGCCCCGCTCCCTCACGTGCAGCCAGCGCACGCGCCAGCCCCGAGCGGTGGCAAAACGCTGTGTCGGGGTGAAGCCGGGCGCCTCCAGCGCGATGTCCTCGCCCTGGACCAGGAAATCCATCGCCAGCTCCAGCGCCTCGCGGGCGCCGCTGGTCACCAGAACCTGTTCGCCGCGACAGGTGATGCCACGCCAGCGGGCGACATAGGCGGCAATCTCGTGACGCAGCTGCGGGTCGCCGAAAGGGTCGTCCTGATGGCTGAGACTGCCAGGGTCCATCCTTGCCACACGTGAAACACACCGTGCCCAGGGCCGCGCCGGAAACACCGCGGGATCGGGCGCGCCGGGCAGCAGCGCGCCGGGTGCAGGTGGCACCTGCGGCTGCGGCGTCGCGGGCGCCACTTGCGGCACGCGGATCGGTGCCACGTCGCAGACAAACAGACCGGCACCGCGCCGCGCCTCGGCATAGCCCTCGGCGACCAGCTGGTCATAAGCGCTGACCACCGTGGAGCGGGACACGCCCAGATCCTGCGCCAAGGCCCGGCTGGAGGGCAGACGGCTGCCGATCTCCAGCGCACCGTCGCTGATTTGCTGGCGCAGCGCGGTGACGATCTGGCGGTAGCGCGGCTCCTGCCCTTGGCTGGCGATCAGCTTGGCCATATTGGTATGCATCTTTTCTGTGAAACTGGACGTTTATTGCAGGCCAGTTTGCGCATAGCCATCACCGGGAGACAATGAAAAACACCCGGAACAAGAGGTCAGCCAATGAGCCAGCTTGATGAGGCCACCGAACTGAAAACCAACCGTAGCCGCCTGCGTCGTACCCACGAGCGCGGGCTGTATGACCGGGAAACGGTCTATCGCGTGCTGGATGCGATGCCGCTGGGCCATATCGGCTATCAGCTCGACGGCGCGCCGTCGGTGCTGCCGACTTTGCAATGGCGCGAGGGCGATCACGTCTATTGGCATGGCTCCGCCGCCAGCCGCGCCTTGCGTGCAATGGAGGGGGCGGCGGTCTGCCTGACGGTCACCTGCATGGATGGCTATGTGCTGGCGCGTTCGGCGTTTCATCACTCGGTCAACTTTCGCTCGGCGATGCTGTTTGGCACGGCAGAGCGGGTCACGGATGAGCACGCCAAGGCGGCGAGCCTGCGCGCGATGGTCGACCATGTCTTCCCCGGACGTTGGGAGACACTGCGCCCGATGACGGAGCAGGAGATGAAAGCCACCGCGCTGATGCGGATGCCGATCATCGAAGGCGCCGCCAAGATCCGCACCGGCCCGCCAAAAGACGACGAGGAGGACTACACCCTGCCGATCTGGGCCGGGGTGGTGCCGATGTCGATGCAGTTGCACGCGCCGGAAGCTGACCCTGCCAACCTGGACGGGGTGGCCATGCCAGATCACCTGAGCCGCATCCGCATCGGTTGACCACGTCGGGCGGCGAAACGGACCAAGGGGCGCGCCCGGCGGGCGTGCCCTTCTGTCGTGTCGGATCGGGACCGCGTGCTGGCGGGTGGCGCGGCTGCGATTACTCCGAACCGCTGACCAGCGCGCCGTTTTCCCAGGTGCCTTCGGCCTGTTCGCCGCTGGCGTATTTCATCGTGCCCGGCCCCTGGCGCTTGCCATTGACGAATTCGCCCTCATAGATGTCGCCGTTTGCGTAGGTGGCCACGCCTGTGCCGAAGATCTTGCCTTCTTGCCAGCCACCCTCATAGATGAACCCGTCGGGCATCACGATCTTGCCCTGGCCGTGGCGCTGGCTGTTGGCAAATTCACCGGTGTAAATGGAACCGTCCGCATAGGTCACGGTTGCTTGGCCGTGGCGCTGCCCGTCCTGCCAGCCGCCCTCATAGCGGTAGCCGTCGGCGTAGGTCATCACTCCTTGGCCATGGTTCTTGGCGTTCTTGAAGCCGCCAGTATAGGTGATGCCGCTGGGATAGGTGGCGGTGCCTTCGCCCTCGATCACGCCCGCGACCCAGTCGCCCTCATAGGTGGAGCCATCGGGGTAGGTGATCTTGCCCTTGCCCTCCGGCAGGTCGTCGCGAAAGGCGCCCTCGTAGACAGAGCCGTCGGGATAGGTCATCTTGCCCATGCCTTCGATCTGGCCCTGGGCCCAGTCGCCGGTGTAGCTGTAGCCATCCTTTTCGGTGATGGTGCCGGTGCCGTGGCGCTGGTCGTCCACAAAGGTCCCGATGTAGATGTCGCCATTGGCATAGGTCATCTTGCCATGACCGTGGCGGCGGGTCTCTTTCAACTCGCCCTCGTAAATATCGCCGTTGGGATGAACCTGCCGACCAGTGCCGTTCATCTGGCTGTTGGACCATTCGCCCTCGTAGATCAGCCCGTCCGGGGTCTCCAGCCGACCCTGCCCTTGCAGCTGACCATCCACCACTGCGCCTTCATAGACCGTGCCTTCGGCATAGGTGATCTTGGCCTGGCCTTCCTGGCGCCCCGCGACCCAATCGCCATCGTAGCTGTAGCCATCAGGGGAGGTCATCACGCCGCGGCCATGGCGCTTGCCATCGGCAAAACTGCCCTGGTAGCGTACGCCGCTGGCATAGGCCGAGACGCCATCGCCGTGGATCTGCCCCTCTTGCCAGCCGCCTTCATAGGTGCTGCCGTCGGCACGCGTCAGCTTGCCCAGGCCATGCGGCTTGCCTTGCGCGAACTCGCCCTCATAGACAGAGCCGTCAGGGAAGCGTGCGACGCCCTGGCCGCGCACCTCGCCATCGACCCATTCGCCCGTGTATTCATAGCCGTTGGGCAGTTTGTAGGTGCCGGTGCCATGCTGCAGCCCGTTGCGGAAGGTGCCCTCATAGACGCCCCCGATCTCGTCCTGCGTGGTGATGACCTCGTCCTCCTGCGCCAGCGCGGGTGCGGCCAGTGCCAGAAGGGTGGAAAACGCGAGTGCGGTGCCGAAACGGGTCATTCAAAACCTCTGCCTGCCCAGGGAAAACGGTGCTGCTGCCATTTTGGGTTGCTCGCTGGGAAACTAAGCTACCGCAGGCGGGGCCGCAATGTCTTTTCCCCGGCGGCGGCGCTGCCTCTTTTCCTTGGCCGGTAATCTGGATACATGGCTTGGGAAGAAATTTGCAGAAGGCGCAAGCAGCATGGCAGACCGTTTCCGCGTGACACTGGCGCAGCTGAATCCCACTGTGGGCGATCTGGCGGGCAACGCGGCCAAGGCCCGCGCCGCCTGGGAGGAGGGCCGCAAGGCCGGTGCCGATCTGGTGGCGCTGCCGGAGATGTTCATCACCGGCTACAATGCGCAGGATCTGGTGATGAAACCCGCCTTTCACACCGCCGCCATTGCCGAGGTGGAAAAGCTGGCAGCGGACTGCGCCGACGGCCCCGCATTGGCAATCGGCTGCCCATGGGTAGAGGGCACGGAGCTGTTCAACGCCTATCTGATCCTCAAGAATGGCAAGATCGCCGCGCGCAACCTGAAACATCATCTGCCGAATGAGACCGTGTTTGACGAGGTGCGGATCTTCGATGCCGGACCTCTGGGCGGGCCGTATGCAATTGGCGACATCCGCATCGGATCGCCAATCTGTGAAGATGGCTGGCACGAAGATGTCGCGGAGACCATGGCGGAAACCGGTGCAGAGTTCCTTTTGATCCCCAACGGGTCGCCTTATTACCGTGGCAAGTTGGAGGTGCGTTTCAACCACATGGTGGCGCGTTCGGTGGATACCCATCTGCCGGTGATCTACCTCAATATGGTGGGTGGTCAGGACGATCAGGTGTTCGACGGTGGTTCCTTCGTGCTCAACCCCGGCGGCGCGCTGGCGTTGCAGATGCCGGTCTTCGACGAGGCCTACGCGCATGTGGATCTGGAGCGCACAGAGGACGGCTGGCGCGCAATCGAAGGCGAGAAGGCGCACCTGCCGGACGCGTGGGAGCAGGACTACCGCGTGATGGTCGAATCCTTGCGCGATTATCTGCGCAAAAGTGGCTTCTCCAAGGTGCTGCTCGGCCTCTCCGGCGGTGTGGACTCGGCCATCGTCGCGGCAATTGCCGTGGATGCAATCGGTGCGGACAACGTCCGCTGCGTGATGCTGCCGTCTGAGTACACTAGCCAGGAGTCGCTGGACGATGCCGAGGCGGTCGCCAAGGCGCTGGGCGTGCATTACGATTACGTGCCGATCTCCGAAGGGCGCGCCGCGATCACCAACACCCTGGCGCCGCTGTTTGCCGGCCGCGACGCCGACGTGACCGAGGAAAACATCCAGTCCCGCCTGCGTGGGCTGCTGCTCATGGCGATGTCGAACAAATTCGGCGAGATGCTGCTGACCACCGGCAACAAATCCGAGGTCGCAGTCGGCTATGCGACGATTTATGGCGACATGAACGGCGGTTACAATCCGATCAAGGATCTCTACAAGACACGCGTGTTTGAGACCTGCCGCTGGCGCAACGCCAACCATCGTCCCTGGATGAAGGGGCCGGAGGGGGAGGTGATCCGGCCCAATGTCATCGACAAACCGCCGAGCGCGGAGCTGCGCGAAGATCAGAAGGACAGCGACAGCCTACCGGACTACCCGGAACTGGATGCAATCCTGGAAATCCTGGTCGATCGGGATGGTTCAATCTCAGATTGTGTTGCGGCGGGTTTCGACAGGGCGGTGGCAAAGCGGATCGAGCATTTGCTGTATATCAGCGAATACAAACGCTTCCAGTCGGCGCCGGGGGCGCGGCTGACCCCGCGGGCGTTTTGGCTGGACCGGCGCTATCCGATTGTGAACCGCTGGCGCGATCCGTCCTGAGCTCTGCTATAACCCGTTGGTCAGGCGTTGTTTTTCACCGCTTCCGGAGCCGATGTTTTGCGGTGTTGTTGGCGGTAACGCTCTGATATGCGGCGGAAAAAACACAATGGTCCTGCGACCGCCCGGCGGCGCGCGCCCGGCGCTGGACCCTCCCCGGCTGAGCGGGCATAGATGCTTTCATGCCTGGACCCAGACTGCCTCACTTTCAATCCGATCTGGCGCTGCCCAAATCCGTGGACGTCGTCGTGATCGGCGGCGGGATCATCGGCGCGTCCACCGCGCTGGAACTGGCAGAGCGTGGCCATTCGGTGCTTCTGTGCGAGAAAGGCCAGATCGCCGGGGAACAAAGTTCACGCAACTGGGGGTGGGTGCGGATCTCCTGTCGCGACCCGCGGGAAATTCCGTTGATGGCGCAGGCACTGACCCTCTGGGAGCGGCTGAACGAACGCACCGGGCGCGACACGGGCTATACCCGGAGCGGCATCCTGTTCACCGCCGAAACCAGCAAGCGAGAGGCGCAGCTGGAACGCTGGCTGCGCAATCTAGATGGCTGGGGGCAGGACGCGCATCTGCTGCGGGGCGCCCAGTTAGAGGCACTGATTCCGGGGCATCAGACCCGCGCGTGCGCGGGCCTGTACACGCCGCTGGATGGGCGGGCAGAGCCGCAGTTGGCCACCCATGCCATCGCCGCTGCCGCCCAGGCAGCTGGCGCCAGGGTCATGACAGAATGCGCGGTGCGCAGCGTCGAAACCACGGCCGGGCGCATCAGCGGCGTGATGACGGAACGGGGCCGGGTCGCCTGTTCCGCCACAGTGGTTGCGGGCGGCGCCTGGTCGCGGCTGTTTCTGGGCAATGCCGGGATTGATCTGCCGCAGCTGAAGGTGCTGAGCTCGGTCCTGCGCACCTCCGCCATTCAGGGCGGGCCGGAGGTGGCCGTCTATACGGACAGCCTGGGGTTGCGCAAACGGGCGGATGGTGGATACACCATTGCTGACGGCTATGAGAATGTCGTCGACCTGGTTCCCGACAGTTTTCGCCTCGGCTGGAAGTTCCTGCCGAGTTACCGGCAGGAATGGCGCAGTCTGCGGTTCCGCCTGTCGCACCGTTGGCGTGAGGAAGCGTCGCAGCCCCGCCGGTGGCAGCCGCAACACTCCACCCCGTTCGAACAATGCCGGGTGCTGGACCCGGCGCCGTCGCAAAAGGCGCTGAAACGCGGTTTGGCGTCCGCGCAGGCGGCCTTTCCGGCGCTGCGCCCGGCGGATGTGGTGCAGAGCTGGGCCGGAATGATCGACGTCACCCCGGACGCGATCCCGGTGATTTCACCAGCGGATGAGCTGCCGGGGCTGTTTGTTGCCACTGGCTTTTCCGGCCATGGGTTTGGTATCGGCCCGGCAGCGGGCCAGCTGACGGCGGATCTGGTCAGCGGCGATGCGCCGGTTGTGAATCCGCATCCCTTCCGGTTGTCCCGTTTCTCTGACGGCAGCCGCTACGGGCCGCAGCCCGGTTACTGACCCCCACAATCGGCGGCGTCGCGCACGCAGTTGCGACCGCCGTCCTTGGCGGCGTAAACGGCGCGGTCGGCAGCGTTCAGCAGATCCTGCGGGGTGTTGCCGTCCTCGGGGAAACAGGCAACACCAACAGAGACCGTGACCCGCGGCAAGGTGCCCGCGCCGTAGCGCAGTTTGAGGGTCTCGATCGCCGTGCGCAACGCTTCGGCCGCGTGCAGCGCCTGTTCCTTGTCGGTGTCGGGCAGGTAGACGGCAAATTCTTCTCCGCCAAAGCGGCTGCAAATCTCGCCATGAGTAAACAACCCGTGAAGCACATCACCGATCGCCCGCAGCACCGTGTCGCCGGCATCGTGGCCGTGGTTGTCATTGAACAGTTTAAATCGGTCGGCATCGAAGCTCAGCAAGGCAGCCTGCCCCATCTGGCGTTCGGCCATTGTCAGCCCGCCGCGCAGTGCGTTCAGCAGGTGTCGCCGATTGTACAACCCGGTCAACGGGTCGCGGGTGGACTGGTCGTGCAGCTCGTCGCGCAGCTTCACATTGGCCACCGCCAGCGAGATGTGCTCGCTGCATTGCAGCGCCAGCCGGTGGCTGGCATTGCGCCGCTCGGTGCTGTCATCGGCGGCGAACTTCACATGCATCAGCCCCACCGTGTTGCCATGCGCCACGATGGGGACGCAGCCGTATTCCTCGGCCGGGGTTGGCAGTTTCTGGTCCTGTACGTGGGCACAGGCAAAGGAGATCTGTTCCTTGGTGAAACGGTACTGACGGCCACGACGCAAGGACCAGCAGCTGTCCGGCAGGATGTGGTCCCGCAACGGGGTCTTGCCCCAGCTGCACACCCCGTCGAGCACATCGCGGGAATTGGCATAGATGTAAATCTCGCCGGCAGACCCGGGCAAAATCTGCGCCATGAAAGCGGCCGTGATGTTATACAGTTCTTCCAGTGATTTGCAGCTTTGCAGCCATTCATCCAGCTCCGACAGCAGCCGCGCCTCCTTGCGCCAGGCCTGCTCGGCCGCCAGCGCCCGCAGCGCTGTCAACTCGGCCTCTTCGGCCTTCTGCTTGGCCTCGGTCAGCTCTGCGGCATCGCGGCGGTATTGGGTGACGTCGGTATAGCTGGTGACGTGTCCGCCGTCCGGCAGGCGGCGGGTCTCGATCGACAGGATGCGACCAGAGGCCATGTGGCGGTCGGCGCAAAAGCGGTCCTTGCCGGAGCTGAAGTCGATCCGCGCCTGCGCGGCACTGGCACCGGTGACATCGCCGCGGGCCACGGCCGCGGTAAAGAAGTCCTCGCGCGACAGCCCGATGCGAAGATCGTCCTGGCGCAGTTCCAGCACCTCCAGCACCCTCTGGTTGAACAGCTCGCAACGACCTTCGGCGGACCAAACCACGATCCCTAGGGACAACCGATCAACGATGTCGCGGAACCGTTCCAGCGACGGCTCCATCGGGTCGGCACCGGGAGCGGACGGTTCAGGTCCGGGGCGCGGCACTTGCCATTGGCTGGAGGGCGATTGTTCGTTCACTGGCAAACCTAAGATCACGGGCATTCAATCGCCTTACGCTAACATCCGCGGGTGACTCCTTTCTGAACGCCCCTGCGCCAACTGCGTGTAATTTTAGGCAAGCCGCGTGGGTTTCACCCCATCAGCTGATAGCTGACCGGCACATAGCGAAACCCCGTGTCGCGCGTTTCCACAAAGCCGGCTGCGGGGAACGGCATGTGATAGCCGATCATCGGCAGCCGGTCGGCGGCCAGCATGCGCAACACCTGCCGCCGAGACTGGCTGGCGGCGGCCTTGTCCATGTCAAAGCTCACGGCCCAGTCCGGATGGGCAAAGCTCCAGACATAGTGGTTGGCCAGATCCGCCGTCAGCATCAGCTGTCGGTCGCCACTGTCGAGCACGAAGCCCATGTGCCCTGGTGTGTGGCCGAAGCTCGCGACGGCCGTAATGCCGGAGGCCACCCGCGCGCCGTCGTCGATGAAGGTGGTCCGTTCAGTCAGCGGCGTGACATTCCGTGCCACCAGGTCGCCCACGCGATGGCCGGGGTCCATGGCGGACCAGAAATCATACTCGGTCGCCCCCATCACATAGCGCGCGTTGGCAAAGACCGGGGTGCCATCGGCCATCAGCCCGCCGATGTGGTCCGGATGCATATGGGTGATCACGACCACGTCGATGTCATCCGGTGCGACCCCGGCGGCAGCCAGGGCGCGTTGCAGCCCGCCTTGGCCCAGCCCGGTATCAAACAGCACCAGCTCGCCGCCGGTCTCCACCAGCGTCGGCGTAAAATAGAACCGCGCTTCCTGCGCCGAGATGAAGTTTTCTTGCGACACTTGCTCGAACTTCTCGTCGCTGACATTGCCGCCAAAGATGTCCTTGGGGCCCTCGCGCATGGCGGTGGCGTCCAGCAGCGTGGTGACTGGCATCTCTCCCAGCATGAAGGACCGCGCGAGCGGTGCTTCGGCGCCGCCGCCACCATGGGTGGCCGCCTGCAAGGGGGGCGTGGCTGCGGCCAGGGGCAGGGCGGCAGCACCGGTCAGAGCCGCGCGCCGGGTCACAGAGACAGTCATCGCAGTACCTCAAGCTTTGTTGAATCTGGCCTCATCCTAGGCCAACTTTGGCGTGTTCCCCTAAACATTCGCGTGAAGACCGCTATTATTGGCGCAGGAGCATGCAGATGAGCCAAAACAAGACAGTTCCGACCGGCGCGAGCGTGGCGTGCTACCTGCAAACGGTGACGCCCGCGCGCCGCGCGGCAGAGGCGCAGACGCTGGACCAGCTGTTTCGGGAGGCGACAGGGTATCAGCCGCAGATGTGGGGTGAATCGATCGTTGGCTACGGGCGATATTCCTACCGCTATGCCTCCGGTCGCGAAGGCGAGTTTCTGGCCACCGGATTTGCCCCGCGCAAGGCGCGCCACTCGGTCTATATCATGCCGGGCTATCAAAACTACGGTTCAATTCTCGCGCGACTGGGCAAGCATAAACGGGGCAAAAGCTGCCTCTATGTGAACAAGCTTGCCGATATTGATCTCGATGTTCTGGCCGAACTGATCCAGGCCGGGCTCAGGGATCTGGATGTGATCTGGCCGGTGCAACCCGGCTGATGCGCGGTGCTGCCGGTCCGAAGCACGCCCGCTGCAGCTGCCCCCCCCGGCCAACCGCCCCTTCCCGCGGGTCGTGGCCGCAGGACCGCTGTGGAGGGGGGCTTGCCGCAGGACATCCCCGTGAAACTGGACAATCCGCCGCCCATGTGACAAGCCAGCGCCAACAGGAGACATGTGATGACCACCACCCGTTTTGCCCCGTCGCCGACCGGCTATATCCACGTTGGCAACCTGCGCACCGCGCTGATGAACTACCTGATCGCCCGCAAGGCTGGCGGCACCTTCATCCTGCGGATCGACGACACCGACCCGGAGCGGTCGAAGGAAGAATACGTTGATGCCATCAAGCAGGACCTGGAATGGCTGGGCCTGACCTGGGATAAGGTCGAACGCCAGTCCGAGCGTCTGGACCGTTACGTGGCCGCCGCCGACCAACTGCGGGAGATCGGCCGCTTTTACGAGGCGTTCGAGACCCCGACCGAACTGGATCTGAAGCGGAAAAAACAGCTGAACATGGGCAAGCCCCCGGTCTACGACCGTGCCGCGCTGACCCTGTCGGATGACGAAAAGGCCGCCCTGCGCGCCGAGCGCGGTGACGGCGTGTGGCGCTTCAAGCTGGACCATGAACGGATTGAGTGGGCCGACGGCATTCTCGGTGACATCTCCATCGACGCCGCTTCGGTCTCCGACCCGGTGCTGATCCGCGGTGACGGGCAGTTCCTGTACACGCTGGCCTCCGTGGTGGACGACACGGAAATGGGCGTGACCAACGTGGTGCGCGGCTCTGACCACGTGACCAACACAGCGACCCAGATCCAGATCATCAAGGCGCTGGGCGGCACCGTTCCGTCGTTTGCGCACCACTCGCTGCTGACCGGCCCCCAGGGCGAGGCACTGTCCAAGCGCCTCGGCACCCTGGCGCTGCGCGACCTGCGCGAGGCGGGTGTGCAGCCGATGGCGCTGTTGTCGCTGATGGCGCGCCTCGGCTCTTCCGACCCGGTCGAGCTGCGCGCGGACATGGCCGAGTTGATCGAGGGCTTCGACATCACCCGCTTCGGCGCCGCGCCGACCAAGTTCGACGTCGAGGACCTCTATCCGCTGACCGCCCGCTACCTGCAGTCGCTGCCGCTCGAGGCGGTGCAGTCCCATGTGGACGCGCTGGGCGTTCCGGCAGAAAAACAGGCGGCCTTCTGGGACATGGCGAAGGAAAACATCACCACGCTTAAGGATCTGGCTGGCTGGTGGGAGCTGTGCCGCGACGGCGCCGAGCCGCTGGTGGCCGATGAGGACAAGGAGTTCATCGCCGAGGCCATGGCGATGCTGCCCGAAGGCCCCTATGACGCCGACAGCTGGGGCAAGTGGACGGCTGAGGTCAAGGCCGCGACCGGCCGCAAGGGCAAGGGTCTGTTCATGCCGCTGCGCAAGGCTGTAACCGGCATGGAGCGCGGCCCCGACATGTCCGCGCTGCTGGCGCTGATGGAGAAGGTCCGCGCCCGCGGCTGAGCCTTGGGCAAACGGGGCAAATCATTTCAGGGCGGTGCCGACAGGCGCCGCCCTTTGTCGTTGCGCACTATGTGGCTGCGCCCGATACCGTTGCAACCTGTGCTGGTCCGGCAGGCGCTCCCGCCCGCCGCCACGGCATCCTGAATGCCGCCGCTGCGGTTGGGCCGGGCGCCGCGCATCCGCGCGGTGCGGCACCGCATCCCGACGGGATGCGGTGCCCTGCCCAACTGTGACGGTGCATGGCACATGCGCCCGAACGGGCGGGAGCGCCTGCCTCCTACGGCCCTGCCGCCCGTGCAGACTGATCAGCGCCGCGGCGCGGGACTCTCAGCTCCAGTAACCGTCGTGCAGCTTCTGGCACATCTGGGCTGCGGCTTTGGCCATATCCGGGTTGGGGTGACGCGACAGCGCCTCCAGCGATTTTTCCATCCAGCGCATCACCGAAGGCGAGTCGCTGCCGCACCGGGCAATCGGCGGGAAGGCGCAGTCCAGCAAGCGACTGGCGGTGACCGGTGGAATGCTGACATGCGGGTGGGTGGCCTTGCGGGTGTCGCTGGTCTCATCGGCGGGCGTGTTCTCCCACAGGAGCCGTTCCAGCCGCCCCATGACCTCTACCGCGGTGCCCGGATCATTGACGCCGGGCGACAACGCCCGCTGCGCCGTCTCAGCCAGCAATGACAGCCCGAAGGAGGGGTCCTGATCAAAACTGCGCACATCGCCGATGTCGATCGCCCGCGAGGCCGCCTTGCATAATTCGTTGTCGCCGCCGGTCGCCCAGGCCACCGGCTGACCGCGCAGGATGTATTCCCCCGGAGACCGGGTCACGGTGATTTGCACCTCTGCGTCCCGCGCCAGGTCATTCAGCTTGGCCAGCCCGACAAACCGGACAAAGCCGCTTTTGGCGGCGGGAATGTTCAGCGCGCCCTCCGGCTTGTCCTCGTCGGTGGCGCACATGCCGCCCAGGCAGGGCGTCTCCATCCGGTCGCGCAGGCAGGCGCGGGTGCGGTTTTCGATCAGTCGCAGGGTATGGTCCATGCTGCCGAGGCTCGACAGATGGTCGATCCACCGCAAGATGGCGGCCACGATCAGCACCACGACGATCACGGTCAGGCCAAACACCACCAGCGTGCCTTCCGGCGTGAAATAGCGGGCGCGGAACAGGATGACCGCGCTGAGCGAATAGATGAAGCCGCCGACAAAAGTCGCGAGAACCTGATGGGTTATGGTGTCTTCCAGCAACAGCCGGTACACGCGCGGCGTCGCCATCGAGGCTGCGGTTCGGTAGGCGCTGACCATGACGTTCAGCGAAAAGGTGGTGACCGCCAGCATCCCCGACGCCAGGATCGTCAGCACCGGCAACACCGCCTCTCGCCCGAAGTCCTCGCTGACGCTGCCTGACAGCAACGGCTTGGCCAGCGGCGCCAGCAGCAGCGCCAGCAGTGAGGCGAACGAAATCAGCACAACCCTGAACCAGAGTTGCCGCGCAATCCGGCCCAAGTGCATAAGCGCCTTTTCGATCATACCTGCAACGGTATCCGGCAGGTGCCGATCCTGTCGACCAATTTATCGAACAGCGCCCGTTCGGCCTCTGCCACCGGCTGGTGGCGCGGGTAGCGCGGCGCGGCGCGATCGTTCAGAATGGGCGCATCCCAGCCGTCGGTGGTGGCGATGAAGCCTTCCACACCCGCCTCGCCGAAGACCCGCAGGTAGCCCTGCAACACCACATCCAGATAGCTGAGCAAAATCGGGTGTTTTTGCGGTTCGCGCTGGTGGCGATGGGCCGGTACTGCATAGACGGACACTTCCGGCGTTCCGTCCAGATCATGGCTGATCCGATCCGCCGCGTTCAGACGCTCATAGGCGAACTCGCGCGCGTCCAGCGCCGCCCAATCCGCACCCGGCACCTCTGCGATCAGCCCGTCGATCTCGCTGGCCTCGCAGGGCACCGCCGACAGGATTGCCACATCGCTGAGACCGGTATGCACCCAGGCCCGGCGCCAGCCCCGCAGCCGCGCTGCCCGCGCGCCGCCATAGCTGTGCGTTGCCGTGTTCACCAGGCTGCCGTAGCCAAAGAAATAGGGGGCTGTCATGCGCTGTGCCTTTCTGTGAGATGTCTCATTGATGTATGTCAAACCGGTTTTTGCAACCCTGTGCAATAAGCGATGCAGCACAGTTGCGGGAGCCTCCCATGCGCATCACCAAAAGGACCAACATCGCCGTCCGGCTGCTGATGTACTGCGCCGCCCATTCTGACCGCCTGGTGACCAAGGCCGAAATTGCCGACTGCTGCAACATTTCCGAGAACCATCTGGCGCAGGTTATCAACCAACTCAGCCAGATGGGCTACCTCAGCACGCACCGCGGGCGCAACGGCGGTATGAGCCTGGCGCGCTCTGCGCCCGAAATCCGCATCGGTGACGTGTTTCGCGACGTTGAGGGCAACTTGCCCATTGTCGAATGCTTTGCCGATAAGGACAACACCTGCCCGCTGACCGACGCCTGTCGGCTCAAGACCGCGCTGGCGGACGCAGCGCAGGCGTTCTACAGCTCGCTGGATGACATCACCCTGGAGGTGCTGGTCTGCGACAATCACGACCTGTTGCAGATCCTGCAACCGATGTCCTGCACCGCGCGGTGACCACGGCACGCAGCGGTGGGCATGAGGGTCACTCGCGGGCGCGCAGGATTCGGGCCGGTTTCGCCGCCAGAGGGCGCAGCGCGAACACCAACCCCGCCAGCAGCGTGGTCAAGACCCCGCCGGAAATCACCAGGAGTGCGTTGGGCCAGATCACCGTGTATGACGTCTCGAACACATAGGCATTGATTGCCCAGGCGCCGCCAATGCCCGCGGCCAAGGCCACCAGCCCGGCCGCCGCGCCCAACAGGGCAGAGCGCAGCGCAAAGCTGGCCAGGATCTGCCGCCGCGGCGCGCCCAGGGTTTTCAGCAGCGCCGCCTCGTAGCGCCGCGCGGGTTCGCCCGCGGCGGCGGTGCCCAGCAGCACCAGAAAACCGGTCAACAGCGTTGCCGCCGCGCCATAGGCGGTGGCGGCGGCCAGCTGTTTCAGAATATCGGCCACGCGGTCAATCGCGTCGCGCATGCGGATGGCGGTGATGTTGGGCATCTCGCGGGCGAGATCGCGCAGGATGGCGGCTTCGGCCTGTTCCTCGGCGTAGACCGTGGCGATGAAACTGTGCGGCGCACCGGCCAGCGCGGCCTCATTCAGCACCATCACGAACCCCATGCCCGCCGTCGAGAAATCGACGTTGCGCAGGCTGGTGATGGTGCCGGTGATGTCGCGGCCCAGAATGTTCAGCGTCAGCGTGTCGCCCAGGCTCAGCCCCAGCTCCTCGGCCTCTTCGGCGGCAAAGCTGATCTGCGGTGGGCCGCTGTAATCCTCGGGCCACCATGTACCGGCCGTCACCGTGGTGCTGTCGGGCTGGGCGGCGGCATAGGTGATGCCGCGGTCGCCGCGCACCACCCAGTGATCGCCGGCAACCTCCGACGCAGGCTGGCCGTTGATCCGGGTCAGCACGCCGCGCAGCATCGGCGCGTTTTCCACCCGCGTCACCGCGGGGTCATTTTCGACCCGCTCCAGAAAGCCGGGCATCTGTTCGCGCTGGATGTCGACAAAGAAATAGCTGGGCGCCACGTCGGGTAGGTTGCCCGCGATGGCGCGGCGCATGTTGCCGTCGATCTGGCCGATTGCGGCCAGCACCGTCAGCCCAAGCCCCAGCGCCAGCACCGCGGGCACCGCGCCGTCGCGCGCGCTGCCGATCGAGGACAGCGCCCATCGCAGCGCAGGGTACCCGCGCGCAGGCTGGGCACCGCGCCGCGCCAGGTAGCCGATGCCAAGCGCCGCGATCAGCAGCACCACCAGCGCCCCCATCAGCCCGCCCGCGGTCCACAGCGTCAGCTGCGCCGAGCCGCTGAACCAGGCCGCCAGCCCGACCAGCAGTCCCAGCGCCAGCGCGGTCGCCAGCAGATAGCGCGGTGCCGGCAGGCGGGTGCGACTGGCAAAGGCATCGCGAAACAGGGACGCCGCACGAATGCGCTCGGCCCGCGCCAGTGGCCACAGGGCAAAGACAAAAGCCGTCAGCAAGCCATAGATTGCTGCCTCGGCCAGCGCCGCGGGATAGATCGAAAACACCGCTGGAAACGGCAGCTGTGCTGCGATCAGCGGCCCCAGCAGAATGGGCCCCAGCCCGCCCAGCCCAAGGCCGATACCAACGCCGATCACCGCCAGCGCGCCAATTTGCAGGAAATAGGTCAGAAAGATCACCTGCCGCTCTGCGCCCAGCGTGCGCAGGGTGGCAATGGTGGCGGTCTTGGTCGCCAGATAGGCGCGCACGGCGGCAGAGACGCCAACGCCGCCGACCGCCAGCCCGGACAGGCCGACCAGTACCAGAAACGCGCCCAGCCGTTCCACAAAACTGGAGATCCCCGGCGCACCATTGCGCGCATCGCGCCAGCGCAGGCCGGTGCTTTCAAACCGCGCCTCTGCGTCAGCTTGCAGCGCATCCAGATCGTGGCCGGCGGGCAGCTCCATGCGATATTTGGTGTCAAACAGCGTGCCCGGTTGCAGCAGGCCAGACTCGCCCAGATCGTCCGTCCGCACCATGGTGCGTGGTCCCAGCTCAAAGCCCGAGGCCGCGGCATCCGGCTCCAGCGCGATCAGCGCCGTCAGGCGGAAATCCTGGGTGCCAAGGCGGAAGCTGTCGCCAGGCGTCAGGCCCAGCCGGTCGGCCAGCACGCGGTCCATCACCGCGCCGGGCAGGGAGCCGTCCCCGTCCAGCGCCGCCGCCAGCGGCATCTGCGGGCTCAGCTGCATCTCGCCCTTCAGCGGATACAGATCATCCACCGCCTTCACCTGCGTCAGCCCGCGCTCTTCGCCCACCGTCGCCATGGAGCGGAACTCGGCGATCTCGGAATACCGCCCGGCGTTCCGCTCCAGCCAGGCGCGCTCGTCCTCGTTGGCGAACCGGTAGGTGAAGTTCAGCTCGGCATCGCCGCCGAGAATGGTGGCCCCCTCGCGCGACAGGCCGGTCTCGATCGAGGTGCGGATCGAGCCGATGGCGGCAATCACCGCCACCCCCAGCGCGAGGCAGGCCAGAAAGATGCGAAAGCCCTTCAGCCCGCCGCGCAGCTCCCGCAGGGCAAAGCGCCAGGCAAGGCGCAGATTGGCAGCGCTCATTCCGCCGCCTCGCGCGCGGCGGCCTCGTCGATGCGCCCGTCGCGCAGCCGCACCACCCGGTCGCAGCGCGCCGCCAGTTCCGGCGCATGGGTGACCATCACCAGCGTCGCGCCGTAGCGGTCGCGCAGCCCGAACAGCAGGTCCATCACCGCCGCGCCATTGGCCTCGTCGAGGTTGCCGGTGGGCTCATCCGCCAAGAGGATCGCCGGTCGCGGAGCCAGGGCGCGCGCCAATGCGACACGCTGCTGCTCGCCGCCCGACATCTGCGCCGGGAAATGGTCCGCCCGGTGGCCGAGGCCTACGGCCTCCAGCTCATCCCGCGCGCGCTCAAAAGCGTCGAGCTGCCCGGCCAGCTCCAGCGGGGTGGCGACGTTTTCCAGCGCCGTCATCGTCGGGATCAAGTGGAAGCTCTGGAACACCACGCCCATGTTGTTGCGGCGAAACCGCGCCAGTGCGTCCTCGTCCATGGCGGTGAGATCCTGCCCCAGCGCATGCACTTTGCCGCCGGTGGCCTGCTCCAGACCGCCCATCAGCATCAACAGCGATGACTTGCCGGAACCGGACGGGCCAACCAGCCCCAGCGTCTCCCCCGGTTTGACGTCCAGCGAGATCCCATGCAGGATTTCTACCGGACCGGTATTGCTATTCAGCGTCAAACACGCATTTAACAGATGAAGAACGGGGCTTTTGGTGTCTGTCATCGGGCCTGCCTGTTTGAATCCACCTATGGGATATGGAGTTTTTGCGGCGATGCGCAAGATACTGGCACTGTTGAGTTTGATGCTTTTTACCACCGCCGCCGTTGCAGAGCCGCTGCGGATCACGGTATTTGGCGACAGTCTGGTGCAGGGCTACGGGTTGCCGCAGGGGCAGGGGTTGGTGCCGCAGCTGGAACGCTGGCTGAATGAGAACGGCGCCGAGGTGCAGTTGCAGAACGCGGGCGTGTCGGGCGAGACCACCGCGGGTGGTGCGGCGCGGGTGGCGTGGACGCTTTCGGATGCGCCTGATGGGCTGATCGTGCTTTTGGGGGGCAATGACATGTTGCGCGGCCTGCCCCCGGCAGAGGCCCGCGCCAATCTGGCCGGCATCCTGGAACAGGCTGCGGACAGCGGGATCGAGACGCTGCTGGTCGGCATGCAGGCGCCGGGAAACTACGGGCCGGAATACAAGGCGGAGTTTGATTCCATCTATCCGGGTCTTGCCAGTCGGTTCGATGTGGGGCTGTACCCGGATGCCTTTGGCGGCATTGCAGCCAAGGTGAATGGCGACATCACCGCGGCGCAGGTTTATTTCCAGCCTGATGGCATCCACCCGAATGCCGAGGGCGTGGCCCTGAACGTCGCGGCGCTGGGGCCGGCCGCGCTGAAGCTGGTGGCGCGGATCCAAAACTGAAAACAGCCCCGGCATGCGGGGCTGTCGAAAGTCTGCGCTGATGCGATCAGTGTCGGCTGGTCAGGAAACCAGCGCCAGATCGACGGCGGACTCCCGTCCGTCGCGTCCTTCGCGCAGCTCGTAGCTCACTTTCTGGTTGTCAGCCAGGCCGGTCAGGCCAGAGCGTTCAACCGCGGAAATGTGGACAAAGATGTCCTTGCCGCCATCATCGGGTGCAATAAAGCCGTAGCCTTTGGTGGTGTTGAACCATTTGACGGTGCCAGTGGCCATCGTCTGTACTCCTAAGTCGTCTCAATTCTCTGCCCGCGCATGCGGCAGCTTGGCAATGTTTGCAAATGCTCATGACTATGCCGATGGGGTACAGTGATGCCAGTTGCGTAACGTCGCCATGACACAATTGAGGATGAGGCCCGCTTCGCGCAAGAAAAATTCGGAATGCGCGGCGAAAACAGGCGGGATTCCGGCCATATTCTGGCGCCCGCGCGCCTATAGAACGGTGACGACCGTGCCCAGCGGCACCCGTTCATAAAGGTCCGCGACATGGTCATTCAGCATCCGGATACACCCATTGGAAACGGAATGCCCGATGGTCTGCGGCTTGTTGGTGCCGTGAATGCGGAAATAGGTGTCCACCCCGTTCTGGTAGAGATACAACGCCCGTGCGCCCAGCGGATTGTCCGGCCCGCCCGGCTGGATGTAATCATTGTCGACGAATTTCGCATAGGCACGCGGGTCGCGTTCGATCATCTCCGGCGTGGGGCGCCAGCTGGGCCATTCGCGCTTGCGCTTGATCACGGCCTGGCCGGTGAATTCCAGTCCGGCCTTGCCGACGCCGACGCCATAGCGGATCGCCTTGCGGGTGTCGGTCACGAAATACAGGTAGAAGGACCGTGGCAACACCAGGATCTGCCCCGGTGCAAACTGCTTTTTGATCCGCACTTCCTGCGGCACCGGGTCAAAGGGGGCTGGTTCGCGGGTTCGGGACACTGCGGGCAGGGGCATCAACGCGGTCGCGGCGGCGGCGGCAGAGGTCAGCAGTTTGCGGCGAGAAATCATGGCATGGATCCCGTTCTTTTGTTGCCTGTTGCAGTCATCTTCAGGCGCGGGACGCATCGGGTCAACCGCCCCGGTTGCGGCGGGGCGTGGGCGTGGTGCCTGCGTGCCACCCTCGGCGCAGTTGGACAATCCTTGTACGGGGCATGCGGGGGCAACCGGCTCGCCGGAATAGCCGCCTCGGCGGAGCCTTGGTCCCGTGTACGCAGGTTGCGGCTGAGGTTGCTCGCGATCTTTGCCGTGCTGTCCGGCCGCGTTTGGCCGCGGCGGGCAGCGCACCAAAAGAGCGCGGCGTCAGGCTGTGGCGGTGACGCCAGCTTCGCTGAATTGCCGCGGGCTGGGGCCGGCGGGCAGGTCGCGCAGCAGCAGGGCTGCGATGACCAACACGGCAACGGTGGTGCCGGTTGCCGGGTACATCAGCAGGCTCAGCCACAGCGGCATGCCGACGGCGGTATATCCAACGACCGCCGCGCAGATCCCTGCGACCATTCCGATAACGATGCCTGCCCAAGCCATGATGTCTCCTGTTCACTGCACTGGCCGGGACAACATAACCCGGCACCCGGTGGAGGTCTCAAGGCAATCTTGCAGGGGATTTGGTTCAAATTTGGTTAATATTGTGGCCCGCGGCCCATTTCTGCGCATCCGGACCGCGCCCCGCAGTGTCTTGTGAAGGCGCGCCGGAGCTTTATCTATCTGGAGGTCAGCGCGATGCCGTCGCGGGGTTTTGGCATCTTGCCGCGGCCCTGTTGCAGCACATGTGCCAGTTCGTGGGCCAGCAGCTTGCTGTCCTTGGCATAGGCGGGCTTCATCACATAGATGGCGTTGCCGATGGTAAAGCTTTTGGCCTTCAGCTCCTTGCAGACATCCTTGGCATTGCCTCCGGCATGCACGCGCACCCGGCTCAGCTTGCTGCCAAAATGCGCCTCAAGCCCCGTGCGAAGATCCTTCGGCAGCTTTCTCTCCCTGGTGTCTTCGGGCGGGGTTCTCAGCTTCTTGCGCCGCGCCTTGCGGCCCTTCGTGGCCTCGATTTCTGCCTGTACCTGTTCCGGACTAATTCCCATGAAGTGACCCTTTCCAATACCTTGAACAATAACCGGCGCGGCGGCGCCTGACGGTATGGTAGCGCAGAGTTTCGGAAAAACGAAACATGCAGGGGACAGGCGTGCGGCGCGCCAGAGGCGGACCCGTTTGCGGTGCGGGTACGCCCTGTCAGCAGGCCTGAGCAAAAAAAAGGAGCGGCCCGAGAGCCGCTCCTTGATTGGGGGTCGCTTAGCGCACAAACTTCTTGTGCTTCAACCGCTTGGGCTCCAACGCGTCGGGGCCGAGGCGGCGTTTTTTGTCTTCTTCGTAGTCCTCGAAATTGCCCTCGAACCACTCGACATGTGCGTCGCCCTCGAAGGCCAGAATGTGGGTACAGATCCGGTCGAGGAAGAAACGGTCGTGCGAGATCACCACGGCGCAGCCGGCAAAATCCACCAGCGCGTCTTCCAGTGCGCGCAGGGTTTCGACGTCCAGGTCGTTGGTCGGTTCGTCAAGCAGCAGCACGTTGCCGCCCTCTTTCAACAGACGCGCCATGTGCACGCGGTTGCGCTCACCGCCCGACAGCAGGCTCAGCGGTTTCTGCTGGTCGCCGCCTTTGAAGTTGAACGAGGAGCAATAGGCGCGGGAGTTCACCTGCGCGTCGCCCAGTTCAATGATCTCGGCACCGCCGGAGATCGCTTCCCAGACAGTTTCATTGTCTTTCAGGTCGTCGCGCGACTGGTCGACGTAGGACAGTTTGACGGTGTCGCCGTATTCGACGCTACCCTCGTCGGGCTGCTCCTGACCGGTCAGCATCTTGAACAGGGTCGATTTACCGGCGCCGTTGGGGCCGATCACGCCGACGATGCCGCCCGGCGGCAGCGAGAAACTCAGCCCTTCGATCAGCTGCTTGTCGCCGTAGTGTTTCGACAGGTTCTCGACCTCGATCACCTTGGACCCCAGACGCGGCCCGTTGGGAATGACGATCTGGGCGCGGCCGACCTTCTCGCGTTCGGACTGGCTGGCCATATCGTTGTAGGCTGCGATACGGGCCTTGGATTTGGCCTGACGGGCTTTCTGGCCCTGGCGCATCCATTCCAGTTCGCGCTCCAGCGTTTTCTGCTTGGCCTTGTCCTCGCGGGCTTCCTGCTCCAGCCGCTTGGCCTTCTGCTCCAGCCAGGCGGAGTAGTTGCCCTCGTAAGGAATGCCACGGCCACGGTCCAGCTCCAGGATCCAGCCGGTGATGTCATCCAGGAAATACCGGTCGTGGGTCACGCAGAGGATGGTGCCCTTGTAGTCGATCAGGTGCTGTTGCAACCAGGCAATGGTTTCCGCGTCCAGGTGGTTGGTCGGTTCGTCCAACAGCAGCATGTCGGGCGCTTCCAGCAGCAGCTTGCACAACGCCACGCGGCGTTTTTCACCGCCCGAGAGATCGGCGATCTTGGCGTCGTCCGGCGGGCAGCGCAGCGCCTCCATCGAGACATCGACCTGGCTGTCCAGATCCCACAGGTTCTGAGCGTCGATTTCGTCCTGCAACTTGGCCATTTCCTCGGCGGTCTCGTCCGAGTAGTTCATCGCCAGCTCGTTGTAGCGGTCCAGAATGTCCTTCTTGGCCTTGACCCCCAGCATGACATTTTCCCGCACGCTCAGGCTTTCGTCCAGCTGCGGCTCCTGCGGCAGGTAGCCAACATTGGCGCCTTCGGCGGCCCAGGCCTCTCCGGTGTAGTCCTTGTCGAGGCCAGCCATGATTTTCATCAGCGTCGACTTACCGGCGCCGTTGACGCCGACAACACCGATTTTCACGCCGGGCAGAAAGGACAGGTGAATGTTTTCAAAGCATTTCTTGCCGCCGGGGTAGGTCTTGGAGACCCCCTGCATGTGGTAGACGTACTGGTAGGAAGCCATTGTGTTGCTCCGTTAAGGGGGAAATTCGCTGGCGGGAGTGATAACGGATGGGCCGCGGCGGGGCAATGCGCGAAGCGGCCCCGCGCAGAGCGCCGCGCATGCGTCGCCTCACACGGTTTTTGCGCCATCGCTGCCGCAATCCGACATCGCGCCCGAACCGGAGGTCGCGCCAAATGCACCGCCCAGCGGGGAGGGCGGCACCGCCCCTCGTGTCCAGGACCCGCAAGGGGGCATCAGCTGGGCAAGTGCGCGCGCGCCCCGCCAAGGGCGGGGCGACGTGCTGAGCTTGGGCGGTGGCTTCAGATCTTCCAGGATTTCTTGACGCTGTCGGGGATCGGGTAAACCAGCTTGCGGTCGTCGAAATGGTGACACTTGATGCCTTCGCTGTTCTTGCGCGGTTCGCGGACATATTTCAGGCAGGTCTTCAGCGCCTCGATAATCTTGGCGTCGGTCTTGGTGGAAATGTCCACCGCCCGCCCGGTCAGATGGCGCGAGATCTGGTCCCATTTTGCCTTCTTGAACATGCAGGCGACAAAGCCTTTCTTGTCGCCCGCCTGCACATAGCCGTCCAGCTCGAGCCGAAAATCCTCGTTCTTGCGCAGGTAGATATAGATCTTGCCGTGTTCCAGATGGCCATTCCAGCCGTTGTACATGGCGCTGGCCTGGCCCTTCTTGTCGCGCAGGCCGGAGACCACGTTGATGGTTTCGCCGTAATATGACGACACGTCGAACAGCACGTTCAGGATCACCTTCTTGACGCCTGCGGTCTTGCCCACCAGGCGGCCGGGCTTGCACAGCCCGCCGGTGTCGATGGTCTTGATGACGGTCTCGGCGGCTTTCATCTGGGCTTCCTTCGCGGCCTTATCCGCGGCCAGTTTCGCCGCTTTCTGGGCCTCCTCGCCCTTCTTCTCGCCCTTGGCAAAATAGCTGTCGTAAAGCGTGCCGGCATAGTCCTCTATGTCAGACAACAAAGCCGCCCAGCCGCCCTGATCCAGAGATTTCGCCTTGGCTTCCTTGATGACAGCCTGTTTGGCCGCGGCAACGGCCTTGGCCTTGGCTTCGGCCTTGGCTTTTTCGTCCTGCTTTTGCTTGGCCTTCTGGTCCGACTTGGCCTTGGCTGGGCCTGCGTTCAGCTTTTTGATGGTGTTTTTACCCGGATCGATCCGGTAATCGGCCTTGAACCCGCAAATGTCCTGCTGGAACAGGCCAATGGTCTTTTCCAGCCCCGGCGTAGGGGTGCCGTCGACCTTCAGTTTCTTGAAACCGGCGTTGGAGGCAAAGGCATTCAGCAGTTGCTGCACGGCCTTGACGTCTGCGGGCAGGTTCTTGCCCTTGCGCCCGACGGAGGCGGAAAGTTTGGTAACCATGGTAAACTCGCAATCAGAAAGCAGCGCGCGGAAACAACAGGGCCGCGCCGGTCCAAGTCTACTATGGTCGGCTGTGTCAGGCAATTGATGCGGGGCCGCGGGCATGTGATTGAATTCGGCACGCAACTGTGCGCATCAAGGCGGCGATGATTTGCAAACTGCCGCATATTCAGCCCGGTCAGAGCGTTGGCCTTTTGGGGGGATCGTTTGATCCGCCTCATCATGGCCATGCGGCGATTTCCCATGCGGCGCTGAAACGGTTCGGGCTGGACCACCTGTTCTGGCTGGTTTCCCCGGGCAACCCGCTAAAGAGACGCCAGCCGGCGCCGTTGCAGCAGCGGATTGCGGCCAGCCGCGCACTGATCGGGAATCCCCGCATTCATATCAGTGGCATAGAGGCGGACCTCGGCACGCGCTACACCGCCCAGACCCTGCGCCACCTGCGCCGCCGTCATCCCGGCGTGCAGTTTGTGTGGCTGATGGGGGCAGACAACCTGGCGCATTTCCACCGCTGGAAGGACTGGCGGCAGATCCTCGACACCGTGCCGGTAGGGGTGCTGGCACGACCCGGCGACCGGATCGCCGCGCGGCTGTCACCGGCGGCCCGGATCTATCGCCATGCGATGCTGAAGGGCGGGCAAAGCCAGCTTCTGGCGCAGGCAGACAGCCCGGCCTGGTGCTTTGTCAACGTGCCGATGGTGGATGTCAGCTCCACCCAGCTGCGGGCCCGCGGTGACTGGTCAGCGCCGCAACAGGGCTGAGCCAAGCCCGGCGGACAGCACCACCGCCAGCCCGGCCCAAGTCCAGGCGTCCGGCAACTGCTGGAACACGGCCCAGCCCAGCCCCACCGCCGCCACCAGCTGGAAATAGACCATCGGCGCCAGCTTCACCGCCTGCACCCGGGCATAGACGAACAACAACAGCAGGTTTCCCAGCATGGAAAAGGCGGCGCTGCCAACGGTCAGCGCCGCGGTGGAGGGCGAAAACGTCGGCAGCTCGGACAGCCCCAGCGGCAGCATCAGCAGCGCGCTGAGCGACAGCTGCGTCAGGCTCAGCTCCAGCGGCGTGCCGACCCCGGCCAGCCAGCGCGAACTGGTCAGGAAAGCACCGTAGAAACACCCCGCCAGCACCGCCCACAACAGGTTGAGCGAGCCCCCGAAACCGGGGCGCACCACCATCAGAACGCCGACAAACCCCAGCGCCATCAGCGCGTTGCGCAGCCCCGTTGCCGGTTCGCGCAACAGCAGCACCGACAGCACATAACTCACCACCGGCCCGATAAAGAAGGCCGCAAACACATTGGCCAGCGGCTCCGTCGACAGCGCCATCTGGATGGAGAAGATGCCCCCCGTCAGCAACCCGGCGCGCAGCCACAGCCGCCATTCGCCCAGCAGCCCAAAGGCCCGCCGCGGCACAAACGGCAGGATCAGCAGCGTGCCGATGGAAAACCGCGACCAAGCGACGAAGGCGGGCGAGGCGAGGCCGCTGCCGGTCAGCAACTTCCCGCAAAGATCCCCGGCCGGGATCATTGACATGGCCACGAACATGAGGATCACTGCCTGGAACATGGGCGCAATCGGTAGCAGGAGTTTGCACGGGGCTGAAGCCCCGATTTCCGGAGGTCCCATGACCGACTGACCGACCGCGCATAAATACAAGAGCAGCAAAAGAACCGTGAAACAGACCCAGATTACGTCCCGCCGGAGCTTTCTTCTTTCCGCGCTCGCCGCCGTCGCAGGCTCCTCGGCGCTGGCCAATGCGCCTGCGGTCTCGCTGCGCCCGGTTGCGCGCCGTGCCAGCATCCACGCGCCGGGTGCCGCGGGGCTGAAGGCGCTGCTGGCGCAATCCGGGCTGCCGGGGAATGCGGTCTGCGCGGTTGCGGACGTAAAAACCGGACGGCTGCTGGAGGCCTTCGGCGCGGATCAGGCGTTGCCCCCCGCAAGCGTGGCCAAGGTGATCACCGCGCTTTATGCGCTGGAGACGCTGGGGGCGCAGCACCGGTTCGAGACCCGCATCCTGGCCACTGGCGGTCTGTCTGGCGGGGTGGTGCAGGGCGATCTTATTTTGGCGGGCGGTGGTGATCCGACGCTGGACACTGACGATCTGGCGCGGCTGGCGGCGGCGCTGAAAACCGCAGGCGTGCGCGAGGTGCGGGGCAATTTCCTGGTCTGGGATGCGGCGTTGCCTTCCGTGCGCAGCATTGATCCGGGCCAGCCTGACCATCTGGGGTATTCTCCTGCGGTGTCGGGCATCGCGCTGAACTTCAACCGCGTGCATTTCGAATGGAAGCGCGCCGCGGGTGGCGGCTGGGCCACCACCATGGACGCCCGCACTGAAAAATACCGCCCGCAGGTCGCCACGGCCCGGATGCAGATCGCGGCGCGGTCGGTGCCGGTCTACACTTATGCAGAAAAAGCTGGCGTCGACCACTGGACCGTCGCGTCCAAGGCGCTGGGTAAGGGTGGTGCCCGCTGGCTGCCGGTGCGCAACCCGGGCGCCTATGCGGGCGACGTGTTCCGAACCCTGGCCGGTGCCAATGGCATCCGTCTGAGCGCGCCGCGGCAGGTCCGCACGCTGCCCCAGGCGCAACTGCTGGCCCAGCATCAAAGCCAGCCGCTGGATGCGTTGCTGAAGGCGATGCTGAAATATTCCAACAATCTGATGGCGGAGATGATTGGCATGGCGGCGACGGCTGCGCGCAGTGGCCGTCCCGGCTCGCTCAAGGCGTCGGCGACGGAGATGAGCCGCTGGGCCGCCGCCAGATATGCCATGTCCGGCACCCGGCTGGTCGATCACTCCGGTCTCGGCGAGGACTCGCGGATGACACCGCAGGGGCTGACTGCGGCGTTAATCGCCGCCGATCGCGCGGGCCAGCTGAAAACACTTCTGAAACCGGTTCGGCTGCGCGACGCCAAGGGCCGCCCGCTCAAGGGGCACCCGATCAAGGTGGCGGCCAAGACCGGCACGCTGAATTTTGTCTCCGGTCTCGGCGGGTTCATGACTGCAGCGGACGGAAGCGAACTGGCCTTTGCCATCTTCACGGCCGACGAGGCCGCGCGCGCCCGTATCCCGCGCGCGCAACGGGAGCGGCCGAAGGGCGCGAGAGGGTGGAACCGGCGCGCCAAGCAGTTGCAGCAACAGCTGATCGAACGCTGGGGCGCCGTCTACGGCAGCTGATCCGGCTCGCCACCCTGGCGTGCCCGCGCGTTCATCTGTCCAGAAATACTCCGGGGGAGGACGCAAGGCTGGGGGCGGCGCCCCCTTTGCGCTCCTTACGCCGTTTGGGAGCCCACGCAGATCAGACCGTGTGACGGGCCCGTGCTCCGCGTTCGATGGCCGCTGCATGCAGCCTGTCGATGTCCAGCTCATACCGGACCTCGGCCAGGAACTGCAGCTCCGTCTCGCCAAGGATGCCATCGGCGGCGGCGACGTCGCAGGCCAGCGCATAGGCGGTCTCGAACAGCCGCTCCGGCAGGTCACCGCGAAGCAGACCAAACAGCGCCTCCAGCCCGTCTTCCTGCTCAAACAGATCCAGTACCGTCTGTGACACCCGCGCGACCCGGTCGATATCGTAATCGGCAAACACCGGCAGCATGTTCACCGCCGACTGGATCTTGACCAGCTCTGCGGTGCGCATGTTCTCATCCGAGGCCGACACCGCCACCATCAGCGCCACCAGGCAGTCCTGCGGGGACATCGGGTGCGGGGTTTGCTCACTCATGGATGAAATCCTTGCTCATTCAAAATTCTGTTCCTTTCAGGATAGGTGCCGCAAGCGCCCGGTTCAACAACTCGCTGCGGCAGTGCGGCATTATTCGGCCGAAGCGAGATCGTGCAGGGCCGCAAAACCCTGTTCCACAAGGGCGGGCGATGTTGACTCATGCTGCATCAGCACAATAGAGAGGCATGCCGGATCGCGCCGCTCGCGCGTCTCGGTCATCCCGAAACACCAGACGCCGTTGGAGAACATCATGTCTGATCTGCGCGAAGAAGCTCTCAAGAGCAAAGCCTGGCCGTTTGAAGAAGCACGCCGCGTCCTCAAACGCTATGCCAAGGGCGCGCCGGAGAAGGGCTATGTGCTGTTTGAAACCGGCTATGGCCCCTCGGGCTTGCCGCATATCGGCACCTTCGGCGAGGTGGCCCGCACCACCATGATCAAAAAAGCATTCGAGACCCTCTCGGACATCCCCACCAAGCTGATCTGTTTTTCGGATGATCTCGACGGGATGCGCAAAGTGCCGGGCAACGTGCCCAACCCCGAAGCGCTGCAAGAACACCTGCAAAAGCCGCTGACATCGGTGCCGGACCCCTTTGGCACGCATGAGAGTTTTGGCCATCACAACAACGCCATGCTGCGGCGCTTCCTCGACACCTTTGGCTTTGAGTATGAATTCTACTCGGCCAAGGAGTTTTATGAATCCGGCCAGTTCGACGAGGTGCTGAAACGCGCTGTCGACAAATATGACGACGTCATGGCGATCATGCTGAAGTCCCTGCGTGAAGAGCGCCGCCAGACCTATTCGATCTTCCTGCCGATCCACCCGGAAACCGGCCGCGTTCTGTATGTGCCGATGAAAAAGGTCTGCGCCGAGACCTACACCATCACCTTCGATGATGAGGACGGCAAGGAATGGACCCTGCCGGTCACCGGCGGCAATGTGAAGCTGCAATGGAAGCCCGACTTCGGCGCCCGCTGGGCAGCGCTAGGGGTCGATTTCGAGATGTACGGCAAGGACCATTCCACCAACACGCCTATCTATGACGGCATCTGCCGGGTGCTGGGCCACCGCGCGCCGGAGCATTTCACCTATGAGCTGTTCCTGGATGCCAATGGTCAGAAGATCTCGAAAACCTCCGGCAACGGTATCTCGATTGATGAATGGCTGACCTATGCCTCGACCGAGAGCCTGGCCTATTTCATGTATCAAAAGCCCAAAACCGCCAAGCGGATGCATTTTGACGTGATCCCCAAGGCGGTGGATGAATACCACCAGCAGCTGCGCGCCTATCACACTCAGGAGCTGAAGGCGCAGCTGAACAACCCGGTCTGGCACATCCACGGCGGGGACGTGCCGCAGTCGGACATGGTGGTGCCCTTCTCGATGCTGCTGAACCTCGCCTCAGCCTCCAGTGCTGAGGACAAGGCGACCATGTGGGGCTTCATCAACAAATACGCCCCCGACGCGACCCCGGAAACCCATCCCGGCATGGATCAGGCCGCGGGCTTTGCGGTGGCCTATTTCAACGACTTCGTGAAACCGGCCAAGACCTTCCGCCTGCCCACCGATCAGGAGCGCGCGGCGCTGGCCGATCTGGCAGGCGCACTGAAATCGCCCGAGGCCGCACTGGCCGCGATTGCCAAGAAGAACGAGATCGCCGGCAAAGACGATCCGCTGCCGGAGGCCGATTTCGCGGATGAGGAGTTCCTGCAATCCGTGGTCTTTGCCATCGGCAAGATCCACGGGTTTGACCCGCTGCGCGCCTGGTTCTCGGCTATTTACGAGGTGCTTCTGGGCGCGTCCCAGGGGCCGCGCTTTGGGGGGTTCATCGCGCTCTACGGTGTCGAGGAGACCATCGCGCTGATCGACAAGGCGCTGGCAGGCGATCTGGCCTGATCCAGAAGCCGCCGCAAGGCACACAGCTTCAGGGGGCGCGGGAGACCGCGCCCCTTTGTCTTTGCGCGGCAAGTCTGCGCTGGCCTCACGATGGATAGCTTAGAATAACTTTGTTGACGCTGGGTCATGCACCCCTAGATGACTCTTACGGCATGGGAGAGCCGGGTGTGCAGGCCGTTTGTTCCGTCACGAGTATGTTTTGGTACCGGCTCTCATCCATGTCGTTGAAACTGGCGGCGCAACAGGCGGGTTTCGAAAGCGTTAATCCTTAAATTTATATTACATGACATGCGGTTAGCTGCGGTTGATCGCCTTCCTGACCTGGCCCGTGTGGCAGGCGGCGTACGCCGGTCTTTCCGGATCTTAACGGCGCTTCGGTAAAACCTGATCCCCGAACGCGACAGGCGTAGCAGGAAAGGGTTTTCCATGAACAAGGCAATTACCGACGGCGTGCAGCTGATGCCCCCCGCTTTTGCGGAGGGTCTGAACCAATGGTCCAGTGGCGACGGCACCCCCGGCTCCGACACCTATGATGGGGCGGCAAATGCGGTCTTCGTGGCGGCAGACCCGGATTTCGGTGGCTGCCTGGAATTGCAGAAAACCGCCAACACACAGAAGCTGCGCTACATGGGCCAAACCCCGTTGGAGCCGGGGTGTTATTTGCAGATCAAAGTGCGGATCAAGGCGGTCAGCGGTGCCCTGCCATCGGTGCGTATCGCCGGCTATGCGGCCTATGCCAGTGGCAACAACATTCCGGGCACACCGCAGACGGCCTCTTCGGTGGCGCTGCAAACCTATGGCGACGTGGTCGAGGTTACCGCCCTCGTCGGCAGCGGCCACCGCAGCGGCGTGCATATGCCCTGGGGGGCGGCTGGCGGCCTATGGGCACTTCGGCCTCGACCTGACCGGCCCCAACGGCGGGGTGGTGCGGATCGACGATATTGAGATCACCGATGCCACCCATGTCTACCTGCGCGACATGCTGAGCCTGGTGGACGTGACCGATTACGGCGCGGTGGGCAACGGCAGCACCGACTGCACCGAGGCCTTCGAGGCCGCTGATGCCGCCGCCGAGGGGCGCAGCATCCTGGTGCCCACCGGCGAATACCACCTGGCCAGCACCGTGTCGCTGAACAACCCGGTGCGGTTTGAGGGCACGGTGTCGATGCCCGACGACAAGATGCTGCTGATGACCAAGAATTTCGACTTTCCCAGCTATGCGGCGGCCTTTGGTGATGAGGAGCTGGGCTTCAAAAAGGCGTTTCAGGCGCTCATCAACAATGTCGACCATGAATCGCTGGACCTGAAGGGGCGCAAGATCAGCATCACCGCGCCCCTGGACATGGCGGCGGCGGTGCCCAACAAGTCCTCTTATGCCACCCGGCGCCTTATCCGCAACGGCCAACTGGAGGCCGCTGACAGCACCGCCTGGGATACCGATGTGGTGACCTCGCAGGCGACGTACAGCGCCGCGGATGCGCGCAAGCTGACCAATGTGGCCAATGTCGCCAATATCCCGGTGGGCGCACTGGTCGAGGGCGCCGGAGTGGGGCGCGAGATCTATGTGAAATCCCGCAACGTGGGCGCGGGCGAGCTGACCCTGAACGCGCCGCTCTATGATGCCGAGGGCACCCAGGTCTTCACCTTCCGGGACTTCAAGTATCTGGTGGATTTCAGCGGCTTCAGCTCTCTCAGCAAATTCTGCGTCGAAGGGGTCGAATTCCAGTGCAACGGCCGATGCAGCGCGCTGCGGTTGGCGCCTGCGGGCTCGGTGTTTTCCATCGACAGCTGCTTCATCTCGCGCCCCAAGGATCGCGGCATCACCTCGATTGGCACCGGCTGCCAGGGGCTGCTGGTGGACAACTGCCAGTTCCTGTCACACGAGGATCCGCTAGACGTCGAGGACCGTGTCAGCATCGGGCTGAACGTCAACAACAACGACGCCAAGCTGCGCAGCAACCGGGCCACCCGGTTCCGCCACTTTGCGGTGCTGGCGGGCGGCAACAACACGGTCACCGGCAACCATTTCTTTCAGGGGGACGGGGTGCCCAACGGGGTGCGCACGGCCGGGCTGGTGCTGACCTCGAACAACTGCACCTCCACCGTGTCCGACAACTATATCGACAACTGCTTCATCGAATGGACAAACGAGCGCGACCCCTCGCCGGATTTCTCAAGCGGTTTCTCCTTCAGCGCGCTGTCGATCAATGCCAATGTGTTCCTGTCCGGAGATGTGGCGCCCTGGTTCAGTTATATCGTGGTCAAACCCTACGGCAGCGGGCACTATCTGAATGGCGTGTCGGTGACCGGTAACAAGTTCCGCTCTGTCAACGGCAGCATCGACCGCGCCGAGCGGGTCGACACCAGCTTTTCGGACCTCGATCACGGGCGGGCCAAGAATGTGGTGTTCACCGGCAATATGTACCACAACATCACGGCGCAGTCGGCCAATCCGCTGCGGGTGCTGCATGACCAGTCCTCTGCTGCATCCAGCTGGACGGTGGGCACTGGGGGAGAGCTGCCGTTCCGGGGTCGTGCCCGCTGTGTCGACAGCGTGGTCTCGCAGCGGGCGCTGCGCAACGGCAGCAACAGCGTCCGGTATCTGGCGCCTTATGCGGATGTCGAACAGGGCGCGGATAAGGATCAGATCGTCCTGCGGTGGTCCGAAGCGGTCCGGGGCGAGGTGCAGGTCACCCTGCGGATGGACAGTTGAGACGCGATTTGGGGCTGCGGGTCAGAATTTCTGCCACAGCCCCAGTTTCAGTCCCACGCTGTCCCGACGGCCGTCGATGGCCAGGCCGACCACCAGCTCGCGGCGGTCTGGCAGTTGGTAGCGCAGGGACGGGGTCAGCATATAGGAAGGCTGCCCCCCTTGTGGCCAGGCAGTCTCCAGTTGCACCATTGGCGCCAGCGGCCCGGCCGTGTTGAAGCCGAGGGTGCCGTCCAGTTTCCAGATCGTCTGGGTGGCGTTGTTGCGCAGTTCTACGCTGCCGTCCACCGCCACCCAGCCGCTGACCCCGGCGGCGGTCTGGAAGCCGCGGCCATAGGACAACGTCGCCCGCTGCATCAGCATCCACTTGCCCTGCACGTGGTTGCCACCAAAGCCCAGTTCCGCCGCCAGCCGGTGCGGAGCGCCCTGGTGCAGCGGCAAACGGGCAAAGACCATCGCATGCCCCGATAGGCCGGGGCTGTTGTTCAGATCCGCCCCCAGCGTCAGCCGCGGCGTCAGCCCATAGGCCCCGTAATAGCCCAGCTCCGGCTCGCGCTGCACGTCGGCGGAGCGAAAAGTGACACTGGCGGACGCAAACCCTTGTCCTGTCGGTTCCAACCAGGCGCCCGCCGCCACCGGTCCGGCCAGCAACAGCGCCGCTGTGGCGGCACGGATGGGGGGCATCGCACTCTCCCGCGGCTGCGTCTTGCCTCGATAAGGTTTCATGTGCGGACATACTCTTAAGGTTGATTTGAAATGTAAACGATTATCTTATGGGTGCGAAGCTGCAAAAAGATCCTGCGCTTTTTGTGCAATCGGGCGTAGGCTGGAGGTCAGCCACCGGAGGAGCCAATGCCGAAGATAGCCAAGACCACTGATATTCAGACCGTCATCACCACCTTTGAGATGACACCGGGCACCTGCCAGGACCTGTTGGAGGCGCTGGAAGATGCCTATGCAGAGTTCATTTCGAAGCAGCCCGGCTTCATTTCCGCGGGGTTGCATGTGAACGATGCCCAGACCCGCATCGCCAACTATTCGCAATGGCGCCGCCGCGAGGACTTCATGGCGATGCTGCGCAGCCCTGAGATGCGCGCGCGCAACCGCAAGATCACAGAACTTTGCCGCAGCTTCGAACCGGTGATGTATGACGTGGCGGAGGTGTTCGGCGCCTAGGCGACGCCGTGGCGAAAAGGGACGCGGAACTTCGGGCGGATGTTTCGCGTACCTCCGCAGACGTCCCAGCAGCCCAGCCCAAACCCCAAGGAGGTCAGCCATGTACCATAATATTCTCGTGCCCATTTCCTTTGACCCGGAACGCGACGTGACCGGCCCATTGAAGGTGGCGCGGTTGCTGTCAGCGCCCACGGCGCAAGTGACCCTACTGCATGTGATCGAACAAGTGCCGAGCTACGCGATCTCGTATATTCCGGCTGATTTCATGCAGGACACCCGGGAGGCATTGCAGGCCGAGCTGGACGGGCTGGCGCAAACCCTGCCCAATGCCACCGGAGTGCTGGTGGAGGGCCATTCTGGCCGCACCATTTTGGACTGGGCGGAGCAGAACGGGCCGGATCTGATCATCCTCGCCTCGCACCGCCCCTCCATGCAGGACTTTCTGTGGGGATCGACCTCGGGCCATGTGGTGCGCCACGCGGCCTGTGCGGTCCATGTGGTGCGTTGACGGCCGCGCCTGACTGAGGATGTGCGCTGCCTTTGCGGTCAGCCATGGCGACCCGGCAGATGGACCGCGCAGTTTGTGTGGGATGTCGGGTCAGGCCGGGCGACCCAGTTTGAGGCGCTGGAACGCCAGCCGCAGGGCACGGCCGGTCAGCATGGCCGAACGCAGCAAGACCTTGTTGCTGTTCACCGCCTCGGCAATGCGGCTGTAATGCACCTGTTTGCTGGGGGCAGACCGCAGCAGCACGGTTTCGGCCTTTTGCATCGCCTGCTGGGTCTGCTGTTTGATTTGGGGGACCGCGGCGGGTTTGACCGCACGGTAGAAATTCAACCCCTGACGACGGGGCTTCTTGGCCGGATCCAGGTTCCGTGCAACCGCGCCCGCCAGAGTCTTGTGAACTTGCTCCAGCGCCTGCCCGGCCTCGCTGTAGCTGGGATTGTTGCGCAGTTTCACCGCGGCCTGCTTGTAGGTCTTGCCAAAACAGTCGAATTTGTAGATCTGCGGCAGCCGGTCACAGCGATCAAACCCGCGTGTCAGCAACAGCACCACGCTGCGGGTGGTCACATTGTTCAGTCCGCTGCGTGGCTCGTTTCCGCCTTCGCCGCCTTCTCCGCCCTCGCCACCGCGGCCCGCGACCGGGTTGGCGGCCAGCGTCAGGGCCAGTATCCCGGCCGAGATGGTCGATTTGCGCATCTGCGCCTCCATGGTTGTTGCCAGCTTAACACTCCAGCGATGACTGGAAAGGGGGGGATTCCGCCAGTTACACCGGCGGAATTGACTGCTCTTCTTGTGATTGCCGCCCTCGCTTCCCACTTGTGACAAAGGGTTTTGAACGAAACGAACCAAGGAGATGCAGATGCAATGTCCGATTGACGGAAGTGAACTGGTTATGGCGGACCGCGCCGGTGTTGAGATTGATTACTGTCCGAAATGCCGTGGTGTCTGGCTGGACCGGGGCGAGCTGGACAAGATCATCGAACGCTCGACCCAGCCGGTTCAGGCGGTGCCGCAGCAGCCGCGCCGTTATGACGACCGCGGCGGCGACTACGATCCCGGCTACGACAAGAAACCCTACAGGAAGAAAAAGAAAAACTTCCTTGAGGATCTGTTCGACTTCTGAGCCGGGCAAACCGGGCGCGGCGGACGGTCAGTGCAGGACGCTGAAGGAGCCGTGGCGGGCGTCCTGCATCAGCTGATCAAAGTCGCCGCCCTTCATTTCCACCAGCGTCTTGTGGTCACCAGCCTCGAACCAAACGGTGTCCAGCCCCGACAGGCTGTCGTCCACTACCGTTGGCACGTGATAGGCGGCGCCGACGCAGGGGGCGGCACCGGGGTCGCAATCGTCGAAAACCTGGCTCAGCTCCTGTTCCGGGGCCAGGCCCAGACGCCGGTTGACCAACGATTGCAGCGCGTGCAGGTCAACATTGTGGCTGGCCGGGATCACCGCCAGCATCGGGCCTTCCTCCATATGGATCAGCACCGATTTGGCCAGCTTGTCACCGGGCACATGCGCGGCTTCGGCGCATTCCGATGCGGTGGCGGTGTAAGGGTGACGGACGGTGTCAAACGGCAGGCCGCGGGCTTCGAGGTGGTGTTTCAGGCGTGAGGCGATCATCTCAGGATCCTCCGGTTGTCGGAGCGCCCGCAGGGCCGCCGGGATGACCCGCCATGACCCGCCCGCCGGGGCAATGCGCCCGGCAGCGGCAGAGAGACGGGCGCAGCGACGGCAAGCCGGGCGCCCCGATGGGTCTGATCCCGCCAGTCTGGGGCAGGAGGGGTGAGTCGTGCAAGGGGCGCGCACCCGCGCGGCACCGCGCCCCGCGACGTCGACGCAGAAAGCGCGGTCCGTAAGGGAGGGCGTTCTATTTGCGGATACGGGCGGCAGCGGCCTAGTGGGGGTCGCGGATCTCGCCGGTGTCCAGCACTGGCGCGGCGTCGATCTCCTCGGCGTCGAGCATGGCGGCGACCCGTTCAAGCGCGGCGATCAGCCCGGCTTGCTCCCAGTCGGGCAGGGCGGAGAACTTGCGCACGAACTTCTGCTGCAACGGGTCGGGCGCCTCTACGATGGTTTCGCGCCCCTTCTCGGTGATCCGGATGTTGGTCTGCCGCCGGTCGGTCTGCGAGCGTTCGCGGATCACCAATTCCTTGCGCACCAACTTGTCCACCAGCGAGGTGACGGTGGCCTGGGTGATCCGCATCTGCTGTGAGATCGCCGTGGCGGTGCAATGCTCCCGGTCGGCGACAATTTGCAGCACGCGAAACTGCGCCGCCGTCAGATTCACCGACTGCGCCAGCTCGCGGCCAAACAATTCCGTTGCGCGCAGGATGCGGCGCAGGGCGATTAAACTGGTGTCCACGCGGTTCATGAGAGTCTTATTGGCAGATGCCAAGCCGCAAAGCAATAAGGGTTGCGGGGGTTATATGCTTAGTTTTTCTAATGGGCATCCCTTTGGCTTGCTTCCAAAAATTCGTAAATGTCACACCAAACTTGCCATCTCTGGATAATTTTTACTTTGATCTTGAAAGCATCGCGCCTGCTCGCTACTTAGATATCCAAAGCAATTTGGAGGTTCATAGCCCAATGGCAAAGACGTTGGAGTTGTTCCGTAAAGCCGCACCCGCCCTTCGGGCGCCCGTGGCCGAAGACGGCGCGGATATCTGGGAGCTGGTGCGCGACTGCAAGCCGCTTGACGAGAACTCGATGTACTGCAACCTGGTGCAGTGCGACCACTTCAGCGACACCTGCGTGGTGGCTGAACTGGACGGGGAAATCGTCGGCTGGATCTCCGCCTATGTGCTGCCGAAAGATCCCGACACCCTGTTTGTCTGGCAGGTTGCGGTCTCGCAAAAGGCCCGCGGCCTGGGGCTGGGCACGCAGATGCTGAACGCGCTGCTCAAGCGCAAGGCCTGCGCCGATGTAAAACGGATGCAGACCACGATCACCGCCGACAACGATGCGTCCTGGGCGCTGTTCCGCAAATTTGCCAAGGGCAACCAGGCGGACATCGGATCGGAAGCCCACTTCAAGAAGACGGAACACTTCCGCGAGCTTCACAGCACCGAACATATGGTCACCATCGACCTGGGAGAGCGGATGCGCAAGGCGGCCTGACCGCCATGGTGCCGCCCCTGGCCGAGAGGTCGCGGCGGCGCCACCTGCTCCCCCACACTTCTTTTCAACAATCCCAAAAGGATCTGAAATGCCGACTGACACGTCAGCCGAAATCTCTGTTTTCAAACGTCGCGAATCTGAGGCCCGCAGCTACTGCCGGGGCTTCGATACCGTGTTCACCTCTGCGCAAGGCTCGGAAATGACCGATGCCGAGGGGCGCAGCTACATCGACTTTCTCGCCGGTTGTTCCTCGCTGAACTACGGCCACAACGACCCCGACATGAAGGCCGCGCTGATTGAGCATATCTCGGGCGACGGCCTGGCCCACGGGCTGGACCTGCACACCAACACCAAGGCCGATTTCCTGGCGGCCTTCGAGCGCCACATCCTGGAGCCGCGTGACATGGACCACAAGGTCATGTTCACCGGCCCGACTGGCGCCAACGCCGTCGAAGCGGCGATCAAGACCGCGCGCAAGGTGACACGGCGCAACAACGTGATCGCCTTCACCAACGGGTTCCATGGTGTCACCCTCGGCGCGCTGGCCGCGACCGGCAACGGCTATCACCGCGGCGGCGCGGGCACCGCGCTGAACGGTGTGACGCGGATGCCGTTTGACGGCTACATGGCCGGCGACTACGACACCGCCGATTTCCTTGAGGCGATGCTGGCCGATGCCTCCAGCGGCGTCGACGCGCCGGCCGCGATCCTGCTGGAAACAGTGCAGGGCGAAGGCGGCCTGAATGCGGCCAGCACCGAATGGGTGCAGCGCATCGCCAAGCTGGCCCGAGACCATGGCGCGCTGTTGATCATTGATGACATCCAGGCGGGCTGCGGCCGCACCGGCACCTTTTTCTCGTTTGAAAAGATGGGCATCACCCCTGACATCGTGACGATGGCCAAATCGGTCTCTGGCTACGGTCTGCCGATGGCGCTGATGCTGGTGCGTCCGGAACATGACGTGTTTGGCCCGGCCGAGCACAACGGCACCTTCCGCGGCAACACCCACGCCTTTGTCACTGCCCGCGTGGCGATCGAGAAGTTCTGGGCCGACGGCGCCTTTCAGGCGGAGCTGGCCGAAAAGGAAGCCCTGGTGCGCGAGCGTCTGGCCGATCTGGCAGCACTGGTGCCCGGCGCGCGGCTGAAGGGCCGCGGCCTGATGCAGGGCGTTGATGTCGGCTCTGGCGAGCTGGCGGGCGAGATCTGCGCCCGTGCCTTCCAGAAGGGGCTGATCATCGAGACCTCGGGCAACGAGGACCAGGTGGTCAAGGTGCTGGCACCGATCACCACCCCGACAGAGACCTTCACCAAGGGCTTCGACATCCTGATGGAGGCCGCGCACGAGGTGCTGGCCGACCAGAGCAAGAAAATCGCAGCGGAGTAACAGACCGATGATCGTCAGAGATTTCAACAAGATCGTGGAAAACGAAAAGTCCCGCGTGGTGTCCGACGCCCAGTGGACCTCGGTGCGGATGCTGCTGGCCGATGACGGAATGGGCTTCTCCTTCCACATCACCACGCTGGAGAGCGGCTCGGAGCACACCTTCGAGTACAAGAACCACTTCGAGAGCGTCTATTGCATGCAAGGCAAGGGCTCGATCACCGATCTCGCCACCGGGGAGACCCACGAGATCACCCCCGGCGTCATGTATGCGCTGAACGAGCACGACCGCCACATCCTGCGCGCTGAAGAGCAGCTGGTCATGGCCTGCGTGTTCAACCCCCCGGTCACGGGCAAGGAAGTTCACCGGGAAGACGGCTCCTACGCGCTGCTCGAAACCTGAATGGAGGCCCCGGGCCTGGCCCGGGGGACACATCCTTTGACATTACCTGAACATACTGTTGAAAAGATCGGCGGCACCTCGATGAGCCGCCTGTCGGAACTCACCGACACGCTGATCATCGCCGACCGCAAGGGGGAGGATCTGTATCACCGGATCTTCGTCGTCTCCGCCTTTGGCGGCATCACCAACCTGCTGCTCGAGCACAAGAAAACCGGCGAGCCCGGGGTCTTTGCGCTGTTCAATAACGACGACAACGACCATTCCTGGCTGGATGCGCTGACCCGCGTCGCCACCGCCATGTGCGCAGCGCATGATGCAGTGCTGGACGAATCCGCCGACCGCTCGCTGGCGGAGGATTTCGTGCGCGAGCGCATCGAGGGCGCGCGCAGCGTGCTGTTCGACCTGCGCCGCCTGTGCTCCTACGGGCACTTCCGCCTGTCGGCACATATGCAGATCGTGCGCGAACTGCTGTCCGGCTTGGGCGAGGCGCATTCCGCCTTCGTCACCACGCTGCTGCTGCAGCGCAAGGGCGTGAACGCGCGTTTTGTCGACCTGTCCGGCTGGCGCGACGAGACCGACTGCACCCTGCAGGAACGCATCGCCGGCGCCATGGACGGCGTCGATCTGACCCGCGAGCTGCCCATCGTCACCGGCTATGCCCAGTGCCGCGAGGGGCTGATGCAGGAATATGACCGCGGCTATTCCGAGGTCACCTTCTCGTCGCTGGCGGATTTCACCGGCGCGACGGAGGCGATCATCCACAAGGAGTTCCACCTGTCCTCGGCCGATCCCGGCCTGGTGGGCGAGGGCGCGGTGCGCAAGTTGGGGCACACGAACTATGACGTGGCCGACCAGCTGTCGAACATGGGGATGGAGGCGATTCACCCAAACGCCGCCAAGACACTGCGCCAGGCGAATATTCCGCTGCGCGTCACCAATGCCTTTGACCCGGATGATCCGGGCACGCTGATCGATGACGCCCCGGCAGATACTCCCGCGGTGGAGATCGTCACCGGCCTCAACGTGGTGGCACTGGAGCTGTTCGAGCAGGACATGGTCGGCGTCAAGGGCTACGACGCCAACGCACTGGAGGCGCTGCGCCGCTTCAACGTGCGGATCGTGTCCAAGACTTCAAACGCCAACACCATCACCCACTACGTGGAGGCGCCGCTGAAATCGGTGCGCCGGGTGGTGGCGGAGCTGGAGAAGACCTACCCCTCGGCCGACATCAGCGTGCGCAGCATGGCGATCGTTTCCGCCATCGGCCGCGACCTGACCGGGCTGCACGCCTTCAGCCGCGGCCTGCAAGCGCTGGAGCGCGCAGGCATCGAGGTGATCGCCGCCCATCAGACCCCGCGCAACGTCGACATCCAGTTCGCGGTGGCGCGCGACGCCGCCGACCGCGCGATTGAGGTGCTGCACGGCGCGCTCGTCGACACCGGTCTGAAAGAGGTGGTGAACCAGGCCGCCTGAGCCTGCGCCTGTCTCGTCTTGGCCCTGCCGTCCGGCTCATCCCGCGGCGGCAGGCGGCGGCCCGACCGCGCTGTTCCCTGCCCCCAGCCACCGCCTCGAGGCCGCATTGCGCAGGCGCCGCACCGTCTCGGCCCGCGGTGCCTTCAGCGCGGGGGGAGAACACGAGGCGACAAATTACCCTTTGAATGATACGCTGGCCTGCGAAGGCCGCGGCGCACAGTCGCCGCGGCCGCCCAAAGAGCGAGGCAGCACGACTGCCGGATGGGTGCGGGGGGAGCGCCGATGGCCGGGGAAAGACACATCCGGACGGGGAACGGTCGCGCCAGCGCGGCTGGAGCCGCGGCTGACGGTTTTTCGGGCGCAGCACCGACGGCGGATCAGGTCCGTGCCGCGGAAGTTCCAGCACCGGCTGCCTGCGCCCCTTCTCAGCTGTTCGACGGGATCGCCGATTGGCTGATCGCAGAGGGTCTTGGCGATGCCCCATTCCGCGACATCCTCGGAGGGCTGGGCCGACGGCTGCTGGCCGGAGGCGTGCCCGTTCACCGCGTCAGCACCGGCGGGCTGTTCCTGCACCCTGTGTTCGGTGCGATCGACACCGCCTGGGACTCACAGTCCGACCGGGTCACGGAAACGGTGCAGCCGCGCAGCAAGTTCGATTCGGCGGAGTTCAGAAACTCGCCCTTTTTCCAGGCCGCGCTGCACGGGATCAGATACCAGCGCTTCCGTCTCAGCCAGGCGGCTGACCCGGGTGAATACCCTCTGCTGAAACAGCTGCGCGCGTCCAATGTGACCGATTACCTGGTGTTCTACCGTGATTTCGGACGCCGCGACCTCAGCCTGTGGAACGGGCTGCCGCAGGGGATGGAGGGCGCGCTCGGCTCATTCGCGACCCGCCGCACCAGCGGTTTTCACGACCGGGAGATCGCGCATCTGTTCAATCTGTCCACCGTGCTCAGCATGGTCATCAAAAGCAAATCGCGCCACATGCTGACGGGCACCCTGCTGCAGACCTATCTCGGTGCGCATTCGAGCCGGCGGGTGCTGCAGGGGCTGATCGAACGCGGCAGCGGCAGGAAGATCGACTGCGTGATCTGGCTGTCCGATCTGCGCCAGTCGACCCGGCTTGCAGAAACGCTTGGCATGGATGACTACCTGTCGCTGCTCAACACCTACTTCGATTGCACGGCCGGGGCGGTGCTGGATCACGGAGGCGAGGTGCTGAAGTTCATCGGCGACGCCGTGCTGGCGATCTTCCCGTTTGAAGACAGCCAAAGGCCGGCAGAGGACATGTGCCGCGCGGCCATGTGCGCGGCGCGGGAAGCCCATGCGCGCACCTCCAGCGAAAACCGCCCGCGGCGCCAGAACGGGCAGAGCGAGATCAGATTCGGCGTCGCGCTGCATGCGGGAACGCTCATGTACGGCAATGTCGGGACCGACCGGCGGCTCGATTTTACCGTCATCGGCCCTGCGGCGAACGAGGTGGCCCGGCTGGAAACCTATTGCAAGACCGAGCAGAGCGACATTGTGGTCTCCACCAGTTTTGCGGATCTCTATCCCGGCGATCTTGAAGACATTCCGGCTCGGGAAATCCGCACCGACCTCGACGCCAAACCTGCCGGGCCCTGTAGCTCTGCCAAACCCGCGGGCTGACGCATCCTGCTGCGGGCGGGGTTGGCACAGGTCCGAACGGCTGGATGGAGAGTGGCGATCCCTGAAGGACTCGAACCCTCAACCTGCTGATTAGAAGTCAGCTGCTCTATCCAGTTGAGCTAAGGGACCGCTTGGCGCCTGTTATGACATGCGCGCCGCAGGGGTCAAGCCGCGCCGCGCAGGTCCAGGTGCATAAAGACCGACCAGGGATCGGGCGCATAGTCGCCAAAAGCCTCGCATGCGCGAAACCCCATTGAGCCGTAAAGACTGCGCGAGGGCAGGAAATCTGCGGTAGAGCCGGTCTCGAGATAGATGTCGGTGGCGCCCTCGGCGCGGGCCAGTTGCAGTAGGTGGGTCAGCATTGCCCGCCCGGCGCCGCTGCCACGGGCCTCGGCGGCGGTGTGCATCGACTTCAACTCATGCGCGGCGGCGTTCAGCCGTTTCAGCGCGCCCATCGCCACGGCCTCTGCGTCGCGATAGAGCAGGAAAAGACGCACATCCGGGCCGTCCAATCCGCTGGCGTCCAGCGCGTGACAGCTGTCTTTGGGCGACTGCGCCGCCATCTGTGCCAGATGCCGCCGGATCAGCGCCGCGGCCGCGGGATCATCCGGTTTGGCGGGCCTGATCTCGAAGCCGCGTATCGTTGTGTGGGGGGAATAAGTTGACGCCAACCTTCAATATTTCTCATTCATTTCCAATGGTCTATAGTATCACAATCATCGGCTTGGGATCAAGATGCGGCTAAAACGGCCACAAGATCTGCCCAGAACCTACCCTCAGGTCTGAAAAAACCGCCTGGGCGGGCTGGTTGCTCGGAGATTAGGGGTGAACTCCGCTTGGATGTATCAGCCGATTGCATCTTCTTGGTTGACCAACAGGCGGCTTAGGCCGCGCTGTTTGGGATCGCGGCGCGCTCGGAGTTCACCAGCCATGATTCGAGAGAAGAGAGCTGGGACAGGGCGAGCTCTTCGCTGGCAGGCGTACGTGAGAAGGCGCCACCCATCCCGGGCGGCCCGTGCGGGTGCGGTGAAATGCGCCGGATCGGCGAAAATCGCGTGGAGCTGCCGGATATTATTCCTGCGCAGCTCCGCGCCCTCGTCACCGTCCGGCCAGAATATGCCTGACGCGCCAGTTGTCACAGGCGCGTCAGACTGGTGCAGCGCCTGCAGTTGCGGGCGTGGCGGCCGGAGGCTTACTTTTTGTTGTGGAAGATAAAGCCGATGAAATTCAGCAACAGTTGCGCGGCAAGGATCTGAGTGCTCTCAGCCGGGTCATAGGCCGGGGCGACCTCGACCAGGTCGATGCCCACCACATCACCGCGCCTGCTGAGCCCCTGCAGGATTTCCAGCACGTCGTAATACTGGAAACCGCCGTGGCTGGGAGTGCCGGTGCCGGGTGCGATCGAGGGGCAGAAGGCGTCGATATCGATGGTGACGTAATAGCGCGCGCCCTCGGGGATGCGCGCCAGCACCGCATCCGTCCCCAGCTTGCGCACCTGCCGCACTGACAGGATGTCGGAGCCGCGCTCACGGGCGTCGATGTAACCTTCTTTGGCGGTCGAGGAGACGTTTCGGATTCCCAGCTGGGTCATGCCGGAGACGTAATCCTTCTCGATCGCGCGGCGCATCGGGTTGCCGTGCCCGTCGGTGACGCCCTTGCGCTCGTCGACAAAGTCCAGATGTGCGTCGATCTGGATCACATGGATCGGGCCGTTCTTCGCGCAGTCTTCGGCATAGGCGTTGATGCAGGGAATGTTGATGGAATGGTCGCCGCCGATGGTGACGGGCAGCGCACCGGCGTCCAAGATCTTCTTCACGCCGTATTCGATATTGGCGTGGCTTTCCTCGGTCTTGGTGTGGATGATGTCGGCATCGCCCAGGTCGACAATCCGCACATCCGCGCCCAGGTAGGTGGCGTCATCCTCGTGGTCATAAGCGCCGGCATGGCCAAAGCTGAACAGGGTGGACGCCTCGCGCACCGCCCGCGGCCCGAACCGCGCGCCGGAGCGGAACTGGCAGCCGAAATCGAAGGGCGCGCCGAGGACCGCTACATCGGCGTCGATGCTGTCCCAATCTTCTACATAGGGTCTCTTGCCGAAGGTGGCGATGCCGACAAAGGGCAGGTTCAGGCGGCCGGATTCATAGCCGTGTGCAGACATGTTGGTTTTCCGTTTTCTTAACGATAGGCCAGTTCCGGCAGGAACAGGGCGATTTGGGGGAAGGCGACCAGCAAGCCGGTCACGGTTAGCAGGATAATCAGGAAGGGGGGCACGCCCCGGACGACTTCGACGAAGGGACGGCGGAACACCGCGATAGCGGTGAACAGGTTGCAGCCGAACGGCGGGGTCGCCGCGCCAATGGCGACCTGCAGGGTGACCAGCACGCCGACCAGCACCGGATCGAGACCCGAAGCTTTGATCATCGGCGCAAAGATCGGCACCAGGATCAGGATCACCACAATCGAGTCGACAAACATGCAGCCGAGGAAGAAGGCGAGGTTCACCGCGAAAAGCACCATCAGCGGTCCGGCCTCATCCAGCCCCAGCGAAGCAATGATCTGCTGCGGCACCTGAGCAAAGCTGAGGGTCCAGCTGAAGGCCGCACCAGCCGCGATCAGGATGAACACCACCGAGGTGATCGCTCCGGTCGAGAGCGCAATATCCCAGAGGTCGCGCAAGCGGACCGAGCGGAAGATCAGCACCTCCAGAACCGCGGCATAAAACACGCAGATCGCGGCGGCCTCAGTCGGTGAGAACACACCGCCATAAATTCCGCCCACGATGATTGCCGGGAAGCCCATCGGCCACAGTGCCCGCCGCATGGCGGTGAGGCGCTGTTTCCAGCCCTCGCGCGGCAGCACGGGAATGTCATGACGGTAGGCGTAGACCACGCAATAGGCCGAGAACAGAACCACAATCAGCAGCCCCGGCACGATGCCTGCAATAAACAACTGCGAGATCGAGGTGCCCGAAACCACGCCATAGATGATCATGCCGATGGAGGGCGGGATCAGACACCTGACGCGCTTCCATACAGACAACTTCAAACCCTTCAGCCATCAAGCCGTAGTACAGATGCTGGCACATCGTACCGGCTTCAAAGCCAACACGCTCAATCGGGAAACGAAGCGCAGTCAGATAGCCGGAGATCTCCTCAATCTCACAAGGCAGTTCTTGTTCGTGCAGAACCGTGCCTTTGCCATCGACAACACAGACCGCGCAGGACCGCAGCGAAACGTCCAAGCCCGCGAAATACTCCATTCGAAATCTCCCATGTTCACAGATCTATTGTGATCCTATCGGGAGCTCGACCTCAGTTCAGGGTCTGCCCAATTACGCATGCTCTCGGGAAAGAGACCCGGAAGTTTCGCACGCGCAGCATCATTGGCCCAGGGTCTTCGGTCTATGGCCGCTTCGGGCTGATCACGTCCCTTGGGTCTTTGGTGAACGCTCCGGCTTTCAAAAGGTCGCTCCCTGCGCTTCGCGGTCCCCTAGGTGCCGACCCCAGCATCAGCCAAGGCTGCCACGTCTCTCTGGACGACAGCTATGTGGGGCTGCCGGGATTTGTTGCGCCTGCTACCGGCGGAGGCTTCGCAAAGCACGGATGGCAGCAACGTGTTAAATTAGCCCCAGGAGTTTGACGCCGCCTCCTAGAGTTGCTGAACAATGGAACTCACAGCAAGACCGGTCGCGCTATTGCCGCCGATCAGGAGCAGTCCGTCACAAGAGAGGGCGCCGATGCTGGCGAGGCATGGGTGTTGCTGAGCCGCTTTACCGGATGCCTTGCGGAAAATTTGGCGTAAACCCTGAACTCTGATTGATGTTCGCGCCTGGGAATTGCTCAGGTTTTGAACCCCAAAGGGCACCCTCTGGCTCGGTTTGTATCCTTAGAAAATTGCGTCTGCCGGGTCTTTTAGCTCATTCGGCCGCAACTTCATCCCGATTTGCAACTGCCGCCGCAGCCTCACCAAAAGTAGACAGGGCGCCCAGTGAGCTCCCTGCATGTTGATTGGAACTCGACGTCGCGACATCCTTGCCCCAATTCCGAGACAACTTTGCCCCGATTTACACGCTCTGTAGATCGGGGCAAAGTTGTCTCCGTGCCGCTCGAAAAACATCATGATTACAATGGCTTAATTTCGCCCATTCCGACCTCGGAGCAAAGATGTCGCGAAAACCGGGGGTAAGATCGCGCGAAGTCTAGGAAATTAAAAAACAAAAGCCCGCCGAAGCGGGCTTGATCTCCAGATCTGCGATACGTTTTCAGGCGGCGGTTTTCGCGGCGACCAGGGAGCCGACGTCGACGACGATGGATCCGATTCCTGTCCGATCTGGATTTCGGAATGCCTGGATCCTTCCTTCGAGAATTTCGGCGAAGAGGTATTCGAACCGACCGGCCCCACGTTGACTGGCATAGGAAATCGGATGGAAATTCCCTCCACTCGAAACCTCAATTTCCGGCAAGCGGGCGATCACCTCCAACATCTCATCGAGGTGCGACCGGCCAAAGACAACGTTGCGAACCGAGCCGCGCCCAGACCTGGGCACTAGGGGCAGAACAATGCCTTCACGATATAAGATTTCGACCTGCCGCTTCGATGCCCCAAGATAGTCCGGGACATCCCTCAACGGGATCGCGGTTTCAAACGCTTCCACCATCGGGACCGCGGTGGCCGCATCGAACACCATGTTCCCGGATTCGACCTCGGTCGCATCGGGGGGAATCTCGCCGAGTTTTTTCAGGAGGCGCGAAAGACGGGGGCGATCAATACCGACAGCGGAGGCCAGGCTGTAGAGCGTGTGATATCGCCGTTCGGCGATTTCCACGCCCAGGACCGTGGTACCGGGCTCCACGGCGGAATGCTTTACGATGTGATCGCGCAGCAGATCACGGATCGGCCCGGGATTGATGGAATTGCATCGGCGGTCCAGCCAGTCGAACAGCTTCCCATAATGGGCCAAGGGGCCTGCCTGCACTGCATTCGCGGGTGAGGTCTGGCGGATGGTATCTAGTGCTTCTTCCACGGCCTCAGGGCCTTCACTGTAGATCGAGAAGCCGATATCAGTGGCTTCCTCGGTTTCCGCCGGGGACAGCATGGTCAGCTTGACCTTGTGACCATGCTGCAGAACGCCACCAATCATTTCCGAAGCGGCCAGAACCTGTTCGAGGGTATGATCGGCCAGCCAAGGTGTCTCGGTTGTATCGCCTCCCTGCAGGCGTCCGTGCAGCCAATCGAGATAGGTCGGCGTTTCGTACATAATGTCTGACGGTGCGGCCAAGGACGTTTCGTTTAGGGCGACGCGCAGGCAGGTCTTGGTGGTATTGGCTGTGGGCTCAAGCCAGACCCCGTGCAGGTCACACCGCTGCACGTGGCGGAAACCCCATATCAGGCGGAAGCGCCAATCTGTCGGGCCACCGTCCTGATCCAGGCAAGCCGGGCAATAGCGCCGCGTCTGCGGCAGTAGGAAGGGCTTCGACGTGGCCTCGCCACGGAACTCGCCACCACGCTGGAACACCCGGATGGCATTGCGCTGGACATCAATCAAGGCGTGCCCGGTAGCATCTGCGAACCCAGCGACGGCTTCAGGACGGCCAGAGACGAAGTGCTCATGGTGGATGCCATGGTCCCGCAAAAGTCGCTCCATACCGCGACCGGTATGATACATGGACAAGCGGTCGGCGTACGAAATCAGGGTTTCCTGCGGATCGAACGGCAGCGTGGGCCACAGCATGGTCATTGCCCCCACCCGATGGCCTGAAGTTCCCGCTGGACGGTCTCCCAGTCGGCATCCTGGAAGGGCGTCATACCGATGCACTTGTCGCTCTTTCGAAAGACCGCCTCAGCTCGGAAGAGCGAAAGCTCCGTACGCTTACGGGTGACGGCGTCCGCAAGGATCAATTTGCCCAGCTCTACACTGCGCCCGATCTGACCATGCTTGGCGAAGAGGATACGCTCGGCCATGGATGATCTTTCCGGGACAGAAAGGCCAAGGTGGAACGCCCCCACTGAAGTGGTCCACCTTTTGGGATAGAATTATCCCGTTTTCAGGAGGACGACGAGATGGCCGGCAAGCGAGAGAAGCCCGAAGATATCGTGCTGAAGCTGCGACAAGTTGAAGTGCTGCAAGGGCAAGGCAAATCAGTTCAGGAGGCCGTGCGGCAGATCGGAGTGACGGTTCAGACCTACTATCGATGGCGCAAGGAGTATGGCGGCATGAGCCGCGATCAGCTCAAGCGGCTGAAAGAGCTGGAAGCTGAGAATACCCGGCTCAGACGAGCCGTGTCGGATCTGACACTGGACAAGATGATCCTGGCCGAGGCCGCACGGGGAAACTTCTAAGCCCTTCCCGCCGCAGGCAGTGCATCAACCATGTGCAGCAAACCCTCAGCGTATCGGAGCGCAGGGTTTGCCGCACATTAGGTCAGCATCGCTCTACGCAGCGCAAGGTGCCCTGTGGTCTACCGGACGAAGCCCGGCTGACCGAGGACATCACCGCGTTGGCCGAAGAGTTTGGCCGCTATGGATATCGCATGATCACTGGGCTGCTGAACAACAGCGGCTGGCATGTAAATCACAAGCGCGTTGAACGGATCTGGCGGCAGGAGGGGCTTAAAGTCCCGCAAAAGCAACCCAAGAAAGGCCGACTTTGGCTGAATGATGGTTCCTGCGTCCGGCTGCGGCCGGAGCGCCCGAACCATGTCTGGTCCTATGACTTTGTTCAGGACCGAACCCACGACGGGCGGATCTTCCGCACGCTGAATATCATCGATGAGTTCACGAAGGAGGCGCTGGTGATCCGGGTCAAACGCAGGCTCAATTCAACGGATGTGGTCGACGCATTGACGGATTTGTTCATCCTACGCGGCCCGCCGGAATACATAAGGTCGGATAATGGTGCAGAATTTATTGCCAAGAAGGTGCGTGCCTGGATCGATGCCGTCGGTGCGAAAGCCGCATTCATCACCCCCGGCTCACCATGGGAGAACGGCTACTGCGAGAGCTTCAATGCCCGTTTCCGGGATGAGCTGCTCAACGGCGAGGTCTTCACCACGTTACGCGAGGCCCAGATCCTGATCGAACGCTGGCGGCGTCACTACAATACGGTCAGGCCCCACAGCGCCTTAGGATACCGGCCGCCAGCGCCCAAGAGCATTGTCCCGATAGACCAAAGGCCGACTATGCACTAACATTCAAACTGGACCACCCGATGGGGGCACACCA